>JAUWQL010000181.1 GCA_030611105.1 Bacteroidales bacterium | reverse complement strand
GGGCTAAAGATACTATCTAAAATTCCAAATAAATTTTAATCTTTTTTCCGTACTTTTGCATCAATGGAAAGAGGACTTCCTGCGAAAGCTTTATACGGATGTTCATCTTGTGTAGGTGGGGCAACCCACCTACTTTTTACTATTGCTTACGCAACAGAACGGAAAGAGGAGCTTTTGCTCTGCATTTCCAGATGCTTATCTTGTTTTTTCTTCAAATAATATTTCTTATCATATTTTTCATTTTTTTTCCATAAAGTATAAATCATTATCAATAATTTTCGTTGAACAGCAACATACCCTTTCATCTTCTGTTTTGTGTTGTCAAATACTCTTTCGTAAAGATTTTTAAAAACAGGTTCATTGTTTGAAACCACTGAAAACGCTGGCATATGCAATATTCTTCTTATATGTGCATTCCCTTTTTTAGAAATCTTTGTTTTACCAACATGTTTGCCAGATTGGTTCTCTATCACATCATAGCCTGAATAGCTTACTAATTGTCTTTGATTATCAAAAAGTTTAAAACCATTGGTCTCAGCAATAACAGTAGCTACTGTTATTATACCTAATCCTTTTATTGCTGTTATTTTTTCAACCTTTTCCTTTATTTCTGCATCTTTATCCACAGATTTTTCAATCATCTTTAAGGTCTCTTTAATTTGCTTATCTAATATTTCAATAATAGCTTCATGTTGCTTTATTAGCTCATGGTTTACATATTCCCCGGATTTTGATGCGTGAAGTTGATTATTTATTATTGTCAAAGTTTCCTGTAAATGTTCTCTTTGCCTGGTAATACTGCGCAATTCCATCATATTTTTATCGGGAGCTTCCCAACGAGTCAGGTTTTGTTCTGCACTCATGCGAGATAACCCCTTAGCATCAATCTTATCGTTCTTTGTTTTTAATCCAATACTTTGTAGATATTTTTTTGCCTTATTGGGCAATACCACACTTAAACACTCCCCAGAACGATGTAGAAACCACGCAAACTTTTCATAATAGACTCCGGTAGCTTCCATTGTATGAACAACGGGCAATTCTAATTTACACTTCCTTTTGACCCAATCAAAATAAGACTCGAAACCCTTTCCTGTATTATTAAAACATCGTGTGCCGATTATTTTTACTTGTTGCATCGAATCAATAACTGAAATACAGGCATCAAATTTATCTTTACTTATGTCATTTCCAACTGAATATTTTAAAAGCGTAGCTTGCTTTTTAATTGCTTTCTTCTTTGTTTCTTTGCTCATGGTAATACTTGATTGAATTAAATTTAAAACATCATTAAATACTATTCAGAATTTTGAAGAAAACCCAAAGGTGTTTTTATCTTTAGCACTACATCATAATAATATGTGTTTAGCCCAATTGTTCTAAGTTCCACCTTTGGTTCTTTAATATTATTCAGTTAGTTTTGCAATAATAATAACTCTTTTTAAATTACACTACAAAGATATGAGCCCAAAGTTCTTGACACTCTTAACCCCGGCATAATCCCGATAGCTATCGGGAGGAGTTAGTCAATTACCTATGCATTTTACGAATGAACCTTTAAAACCTTATTTTTGTTTTCAAATTTAATTTTTATTAAAACCTAATGAATAATCAATCATATTTTACAGATGTAATACTTCCCTTACCGCTAAAGCAATTATTTACGTATAGTATTCCTGAATCCTTATCAGAAAATGTTGAAGTTGGTAAAAGAGTGATCGTTCAGTTTGGAGCACGAAAAATATACACTGCCATTGTTTTTTCTATTCACCAAAACGCCCCAAAAGAATACCAAACCAAAGATATCGTTTCTGTATTAGATGATAAACCAATAGTAAACGAACAACAATTCAAACTGTGGCAGTGGATTGCCGATTATTACATGTGTTCTGTAGGTGAAGTTTTTAAAGCAGCTTTACCGTCAGGGTTAAAACTGGAAAGTGAAACAAAAGTTATTTATAATCCTGAATTAATTGAGCGAAAAAAGTTTACCCCCACAGAAACTCTTGTTCTTGATTTTTTAGCCAGTAAAAACATTGCAAGCATCAATGAAATCTCAAATGCCTTAAACCGAAAAGATTCTTTACCTGTCATAAAATCTTTATTAGATAAAAAAGCTGTAATTCTTGAAGAAAAACTCAGAGAAAATTACAAGCCCAAAACTGAATCTTATATTAAATTGAACGATTCCATTACAAGAGAATCACAATTAAATGAGATTTTTAATTCGCTGCATCGTGCTCACAAACAGCTTCATGTTTTAATGAGCTACCTAAAACTTTCAGGAAGTTTTATCAATAAGAAAATCGTTGAAATAAAAAAGCAACAATTAATTGAAGATTCAAAAACAAGTTCTGCAATTGTTAAATCGCTTATTGATAAAAATATACTTGCTGAATATGACAAAACAGTAAGTCGCTTAAACGAATCACCTTCCGAACAAACTGAAATTAAAGAACTATCGGAAGCTCAGCAAAAAGCTCATAATGAAATTAAGAAACGGTTTGAAGAAAAAAATGTTGTTTTATTACAAGGAGTTACTTCAAGCGGGAAAACTGAAATCTATATTCATCTTATAAAAGAACAAATAGAAAAAGGCAAACAGGTTTTATATTTATTACCGGAAATTGCTTTAACAGCTCAAATTATAAACCGCTTAAAATTAGTTTTTGGAAATAGTGTTGGAATTTACCATTCAAAATTTAGCGATTCCGAAAGAGTTGAAGTATACAAAAATATTTTGGAGCCAAGCGATACTTTAAAATATGATGTTATACTTGGCGTGCGATCATCACTTTTTTTACCTTTTTCAAATCTGGGATTAGTCATTGTTGATGAAGAACATGAAAACACTTACAAACAGTACGATCCTGCACCACGCTACAATGCCCGTGATTGTTCTGTTATGTTGGCAAAAATGCACAATGCAAAGGTATTACTGGGAACTGCAACACCCTCTATCGAAAGTTATTTTAATGCCAAAGCCGACAAATATGGATTGGTTCAATTAAACTCCCGTTATCAAAATATTCAGTTACCGGAAATACAACTTGTAGATACATTGAGAGCTAAGAAAAGAAAGGAAATGAAATCACATTTCAGTCCTACACTTTTAGATAGTATAAAAGAATCACTTGCTATGGGTGAGCAAATTATTTTATTTCAGAATCGCCGTGGGTTTGCTCCTTACCTTGAATGCGATATGTGTGGATGGATTCCATATTGCAATAATTGCGATGTAAGTCTTACTTATCACCGACATAAAAATGAGTTGATTTGTCATTATTGTGGATATTCTATTCGCATGCCAAAAACTTGCAAAGCCTGTGGAAATACTGCTATACAAACTCGAGGTTTCGGAACAGAAAAAATCGAAGACGATATTAAAATTTTCTTCCCTGAAGCTAAAGTTGCCCGAATGGATTTAGATTCAACAAGATCGAAAAATGCATATCATAATATTATTTCGGGCTTTGAGAGTGGCAAAATCGATATTTTAATCGGTACACAAATGGTTTCGAAAGGTTTGGATTTCGATAATGTTAGTTTGGTAGGAATACTGAATGCCGACAATATGTTAAACTATCCTGATTTTAGAGCTTTTGAACGAAGCTACCAATTAATGACTCAAGTTAGTGGGCGAGCCGGAAGAAAGAACAAGCAAGGTAAAGTAATTATCCAAACCAGTAATCCTGCTCATCCTATTTTACAATTCGTTTTGGATAACAAGTTCGAAGAAATGTACAAATCTCAACTTTTTGAACGTAAAAACTTTAAATACCCTCCGTTTTACAGGCTAATCAATATTAGTATACGTCATAAAAAACCGGAAATTGTCAATAAAGCTTCACATCAATTAGCGGTCAACTTACGGAAAGTTTTTGGCAAAAGAATATTGGGCCCTGAACCGCCAATTATTGCCAGAGTACAAAACAATTATATTCAAAACATTATTTTGAAAGTCGAACGCGAACGATCATTTCAAAAAGCAAAACAATTATTGGATGAACATATTATAAACCTGATTACCATGGATAATTTTAAAACTATACATGTTTCTGTAAATGTAGATCCGGTTTAGATTAGATTTGAGACATGAGATACGAGATATGAGATACGAAACCAGATTCAAGTTATATGATACAGGATGTAAGAATATAAGTTGCAGAAAGCAGGAAGCAGTAATTATATGTAATATCCGAATTAACTAATAAACTAATTTACTAATTAACAAGTAAACTATTAAACATTATTTAAACATGAAATTCAAAAATCTGATTCCATATATACTCGTTTTTTTAGCATCATTTTTAATTACACCACTTGCTATTACCAGTTTTGTAAAAAAAGCAAACAATGATGCAAATCAGTATATTGAACACTTTAAACCAGTAACATCAATACTTCCTAACGGGATTTATAAAGGAAAGTTTAAAGCCTTTAAAATAATAAGCTTGTCGAAAGTTGAGTTTGAAATTGAGAATGGTTTCCTTAAAAATATTGATTTTACAAGAATGACCCACTTTCCGGGAAATGCATATAAAAGCGACATAGAAAACCAAATTAGAAATACCGGGCAACTTGAAGTTAATGCTATTTCAGGAGCAACCCGAACTTGTAACTTCGCCAAAGCGGCTATAAAAGATGCAATTGAAAATAAAGAAATTAAATAAGCCTTCCATAAAAACTCCATATATTTATCTGCATTTTTAAACGAAAAGAAAATGAAAAAACTTATACCAGTATTATTAATTATAACCATGAGTTGTAATCCACAAATAAATATGGAACAGGAAAAAGAAATCTGCCGGCAGGCAAAGAACAACTGCAAACCAATATTAATTTTATTTCAAAAAAATATATTTGTTCATTATTTTATTGTCTTTTTTCATTATTACAGCAACTAAACTTTCCATATTAATTAAAATTTAGCAACTAAACTTCCTGAATTAATTAGAATTTTGTATCTTTGAAAGAAAAAATATTATATGTGGTATAATAGATTTTACGAAACAAAAACTGATTATTTAAAAAATAATAAGATTAATTTGCTTTATGGCCCAAGAAGAACAGGGAAAACAGCTTTAATTAAACGTATTTTTGAAAATACAGATAAGCTAATGTTTATTGGTGAAGGAGATGATGTACAACTAAGGAAAATATTAAGTTCAAATGATAAAGGTTTAATTTTATCAGCATTTCAAAATTATGAAATTATATTTATAGACGAAGCTCAAAGAATAACAGATATAGGATGGGGATTAAAAATATTAATAGATAATTTGCCGGATACAACAATTATAGCAAGCGGCTCCTCTTCTTTTCAATTATCATCACAAATTGGAGCTCCCTTAACAGGTAGAAGTATAACATCAATGTTATTCCCAATTTCAGTATTAGAATTAAAAATACAATTCGGAGGCATGCATATTTTTCAGAATTTAGAAAATTATTTAGTGTATGGAATGTATCCGGAAACATTAAGCAAAAGAAATAATCAGGACAAAATTTCATATTTATTAGAACTCAGAAATTCATACTTATTAAAGGATATTCTTGAATTAGAAAATATAAGAAATACTGATAAAATATTTGATTTGTTGCTATTAATAGCATTTCAAATAGGGAATGATGTATCATTAAGCGAATTGGGGAATTCTTTAAATTTGGCAAAACAAACAGTAGCACGTTATCTTGATTTATTGGAAAAAGCTTTCATAATTAAAAAAATAGGTGGTTTTTCTAAAAATCTACGCAAAGAAATTACAAAAAGCAATCGCTATTATTTTTTTGATAACGGCATACGTAATGCAATTATTAATAATTTTAATATTTTAAAACAAAGAAATGACGTAGGAATGCTTTGGGAAAATTTTATGATAATGGAGCGTATTAAAAAACAACATTATTATAATGTTTATAGTAATAATTATTTTTGGAGAACATATAATCAAAAAGAAGTAGATTTTGTTGAAGAACGTGATGGTAAATTATTTGGTTATGAATTCAAATGGAGTACTAAGAATAACAAAATCCAACAAGAATGGTTAAATACCTATAAAAATGCAAGTTTTGAAATTATAAATAAAGAAAATTTCTTAGCTTTTATTCAATAATAATACCCTGTTAAATGAAAATTACTCAAGACATCATTTGAAAATATGAAACTTTAATCTGTATTGGATTTTGTAAATTACATAAATTAATTTAAACCTTATGAAAAAACTTATATCAGTATTTTTAATTCTATTCGTAAGTTGTAATCCGCAAATAAATATGGAACAGGAAAAAGAAACACTCTTGCAAACCGATATTGATTTTTCAAACCGATCTGTTGAAGTTGGTAATCATCAGGCATTTCTCGAATTTGCTTCGCCTGATGTTGTTTTATTAAAACCTAATTCATACCCAATTGTTGGTAAACAAGCTATGAAACAATTGTATGCAGAATTATCTGATTCTAATTACCGATTAGCATGGAAACCAAGTTTTGCACGAGTTTCCGAATCAGGTGATTTAGGATATACTTTTGGAATATATTTACTTGAAATAACCGAAGCCCGCCTGCCCAATGTCATTAAGTTAAGGGCGTAACTAATTAATAATAAGGCAGATAATTTGTTTTTATTGTATGTTTTTTGTATATTTATATAGTAAT
>JAUWQL010000096.1 GCA_030611105.1 Bacteroidales bacterium | reverse complement strand
CTGGTCAGTATATTTTTTTTAATGTTAATTAGAAGACGGTTTTGTATTATCTTTGTAAATTTTAGTCTGTTTTTTTGTTTCCGCCTTTGCCTGTTTTGTATAAACATTTGACTCTGAAATAGCAGCTGCTTTAGCCTGGTCAGTGTATGTCTCCGATTGGCTTATTGCATCCGCTTTAGCTTGATCTGTATAAGTATTTGCTTCAGCTTTAGCCTGATCGGTGTAAATGTTAGACTGGCTTATCGCTTCCGCCTTTGCCTGATCAGTATAAACATTTGACTCTGAAATAGCAGCTGCTTTAGCCTGGTCGGTGTATGTTTCCGATTGGCTTATTGCATCTGCTTTTGCTTGATCTGTATAAGTATTGGATTCAGTTATGGCTTCTTGCTTTGCTTGATCCGTATATTCTTGTAATTCAGTTATAGCTTCTGATTTTGCCTGGTCGGTATATTCCTTCGCTGATTCAAGAGTTTCTGCAGCTTTTTCATCTACATAATTCCATATACCGCCATCGCGTTCGTTCGTTTTTTCTTGATTTTTATTTTCCTTTTGCGAAAATGCAAAAACCGTAACACTTAATAACAAAATAGTAATAATCCCTTTTTTCATATCTATATATTTAAATTTATACCTTAATTGCCTGATTTATAAAAAATTTACTCCCCAAAAAATTCTAAAAGATCTAAAGTAATATTCCTTTTTCAATTGAAAAAAATGTTTTAAAACATATACCTTCTCGAAACAAATCCAAACACAATGGTTGAGATAAGTTTAGACTTTTTTCACATTAAATGAACAATGTTATTTTTAATGATTATCAATAATGATTAGGTTGTTATGTTATTTATTTGTAACTGCTTAGGGCTAAATATATTTCGATTAGAACAAAAGTCAATACGTATAAGCCTTACCGTAGTTTATTAAACAAGCAAAAAGCAATAAATTAGTTGAGCCATTTTATAATTTGCTCATTAATTGGTTTTTCTACAAGATTTATCCCAACAAATTCTTTAGGAAGTTTTTCATAATTTATTGTTGCATTCAATAAATGGTTTTCGTATAACGAAGCTGCAGTTTTTAACGTGAACCCTTCACAGTAAAGAGAGCCATAAATATTACCTTTGTGTTCTATAAATCCATTACAGTAAACTATTCCATAAACTTTAGATGATTTCCGGATCTTCATTTTAAAAGGATCTTTTGTATTTGACACAGTAGAATATAACAACACGCCACCGGCAACTGTAGTATTTTCTCCAATAACAATTGCAGCATCTTTATCTTCTTTACTTTTTAAAACTCCTAAAAAACTAGGATACCTTAACTGGCAAGATTTACCAACAATAATATTTTCTGTGGCTAATATTTGCAGTGTGCCTTTAAAGCCGTCAGCGATTATTACAGATGGTGCAATAATGATTATATCTTTTAACTGGCAATTTTCTTGTATTGTAATATGCTGATCGAATTTCAATATGATATTTCCTTCTAATCTAACTCCTGCAAGGTTTGTTATCTGATCAGAATATAGAATTAAGGGTTTATTATAAAAGGAATTTGAAATCAACTCGCTTGAACCAACCCTGGATAATTCAACCAGGCTATCTTCTTTTGAGAATTGCTTTATAACAAGAGTTTCTAAATATTTTATTTTATCTGTATTTAAATCCGGAAGTTTAGATTCACTTTGCAATACTTTCCCAAAAACCAATTCCCTATTTTGATAACCTTGTCCTTCAATATAGGCTCTTTTTATTCCTAGTTTGGGCAAATAACACGTTCCCTTTAATAAGGTTTTTCCACTAATAGATAAGTATTTCTTTTTATCGGTTAAGTATAAAGCCACGTCTTCTTTTTTCCCTAAATGATCACCCACTAAGGCTACTTTTGAAGCTTTATAACTTCTCCTTTCAGAATTTGAGTAAAGTAAATCATAAACACCCCAATGCTCTTTTCTTAAATTAACCAGATCGTACTCGTTACTGAAAAGCTTAATATTTTCTGCAGTTCCATAAGCAAGCATATCAGGGTTTTTTGATATTAAATTGATACCTGATTTAACATTTAAAAATACCTGTTCCTGTAAAATTTGCCTATCGATATATGAATTATGAATATAAGTATATAGAATTAATAAGCCACTTAAAATGGATATTAAAAAGGATATGAAAACAGCATAATATAAGGCTCCGCCATCTAATTTTTTATATTTCCAGATTTTATATTGAAACTTCACTTAAATATCTTATAAATAACTGTTTGAGATGTCATTTAAAATTTAGTGGATATTTTTTAGTGTATTTTTGTGTGTTCGTGATTTAATGGCTAGTAAAAAATGTGCCACAAAAACACCAAAACACTAAATCCCACGAAATCCATCATAATTAATTTAATTTATTTTTATCTAACTTGCTAAAATAGAATAATTAATAATTAAAATTCATATTATAAAATGTTCAATAAATATGAGGACACAAATTTCACTAAATCCTTATATTACGAATCGTTTGATCCCATTTCCAATATTTGTTACATTGAAATTAATTAGGAAACCAAGTCTTTTATTAGTTAACTTTAGATGACTTAAAATTTGTGCTTCCCACACAGGATTGACAATTTCAATAGCTTTTAATTCACAAATTATTGCATCTTCAACCAAAACATCCAGCCTTAATCCTTCATCAAAAGTTAAACCATCATATACAACCGGGATATCCATTTGACGTTGATATTTTAATCCTCTTTTAGATAATTCATGACAAAAGCATATTTCATAAACTTTTTCAAGTAAACCAGGGCCTAATTCTTTATGAACAGTATATGCTGAGTCTGCAATTTTTTTTCCTATAATTTCAAGTTCATTAGGAACTGGTTTATATATCCTTTGGTGTGATTTTGTGTTTTGGTGATTTCGTGGCATATTTAAATATTAAACAATTTTAAAATCTCAGTTTTAATATTCTTAATCTTCATTTAATACTTCAACTTTAATTTCGATTGAATCATTTACAGCTTTTTCTTCTTTGTCCTTCTTTTTAAATATGGATTTTACAAAGGAGGTTTCTTCATTTTCAATTTCTATACCATTCTTATATTTTACTTCTTTTACAACATCACCACTTTCAGAGTAATATTTTTGAATATCATGCTTTAATCCGTCTTTCCAGTTTTCAACTTCTTTCAATTCACCTGAAGTATACCAGAATTTCCATTTACCATTCTTTAAACCATGCTTAAATTCGCCCTGGGTCAACAAAATTCCATCTGTACTGCAAACAGTATAAGCGCCATGTAAGGGCTTTCCGTTTACTCCGCCTCGATTAAAACCAATAATATCATTGTTATACCAATAGTATTTTAAATCATCAATTATTTCAAAATCTTCTTGCGTATTTAAAATATTAGCTTTTACAATTGAGTCAGAGTAGTTTATTATAATTGTTCTTGTATTATATTTTTCAGAATAGTCCTGCGCATATAGCAGTGTTCCGGTAATTGTAAATAAAAATAAGATCAGGTATAATTTTTTCATGTTTATATATTTTTGTAGTTGATACATTTTCAGCTACTTGTATTTTAAAATTATGAATGAGTTCAGTCTAAAAGGATATTTATTTGCCACCAAAGCACTAAAACACAAAATCCCACCAAAACTATTTGGTTAATATTCTTTGTTTTGTGAAGTTTGGTGCTTTAGTGTTTTTGTGGCATTTTTATTTATTTTAGTTTTTATATTAGACTCATGAATGTTTCATTTTGTTAATATTTTTTCTTCCTCGTTATAAACTACTAAAAGTGAATCGCCATAAAATGCTTTTATAAAAATCTGATCGACAGTATCACCTTCCCGAACCAGATAATCTCTGTTTTTAATACTTAACAAGATGGTTATTTTTTGATCTTTATCGCCTTCGACAAAACCTCCATACGAAATTTCAGGCCAGCGAGTTCGTGAAATATTCGTTCTTCGTCGTCTTAAATTAGTACTTCTATTATTTTCTTCTTTTTCCTTATTATTTTCTGTTTTAACAATAGATTGTTTTATGCTACTCAAAAATGGATCGCGATAATTTGCAATTAGTTTATAAGTGCTTTTTTCTTCTTTAAATGATTCTTTTATCACTGGTTTTGCAACAAAAGATATATTTTCCGGTTTTGTTCTTCCATCAAAAAATATTCGATAAATAACAAGTCCCCAGACAATAATAACCAGAGGTAATAATAAGTATGTTACCTTTTTATTTTTCATTTTTTACAGTAAACCTTCTAAAATCAGTATACGAGCCTTCATTACCGGCAGCATCAATTGATTTAAGCTTCCAGTAATATTTCATAGAATTTCCTGCTGACACATCAAAACTTGTTGAATAAGTTAAATCCAAACCAGATTGTTCTTTAACAACTCCGGTATTAAATGTCGAATCTGTCGCAACTATGATATCTTCTAAAATAGCTGAACCTGAATCTGCAGGCCGGCTCCAGGTAAATGTCACTGAAGTACCGGTAATTGTTTCTCCATTTGTTGGACTTGTTTGGTTAGGTAAAGCAGGAGTAACTCTATCAATGATAAATGCTCTGCTTTTAAACAAAGTTGATGAAATACTATTATTGGCCTGTACTGCCCAGGAATATGCACCATCTCCCAAATCCTCACTATTTTCAGTGGTTTTAGTATCATATACAATTTTAGGCGAAATAACATCATCGCCAGTTGCCCAATCACCTGACTTTATTCTGAAAGTATAATATTCTGCATTTGGTTTGTTTTCCCAGGTGAATTCTAGTAAAGAATCATTAGTAGCAAAATTATCAGTAGGTGATAACAATATAATATCCTGACCCGTTAAGTCTAATGAGCTATCTACACTTAATGAATACGTAGTATAAAGAGTTTCGCTTGAACCATTAAATGCTTTTACTCTCCATTGAAAAAATCCGGGATACAACTGAACTTCGAACTGAGTTCCTGTCAAGTTAGTGTCTAACACCAACTTTTCTATTACTTCGAAATTAGGACTCACAATCTGCAGATTATATTTTGATGCTCCATCAACTTCGTTCCACCAAAATGTAAAGGATGAGTTACTTGTTTCCAATTCATCTGCCGGTGCAACCAATACAACTGAAATATCTTTCAAATCTTCATCAAAAAAATCATCACAGCCGATAAAGATTACTAAACCAATAATCAATATATAAAATAACTTATTCATCTTTATTCACTTTAATATTTTGAACATAAATTTCAAGTAATAACTCTACTTTCTTTGTTTTATAATTCTTTTCAGTATAAAAATTTAAAGAGGACACTTTCCCGTAAGAGAAATTTTGCTCGATTCCGTATGCTAATCTCAACAGTTTTATGAAACTTCCCTCAATTGTAAGTTTACAAGTCTCTGTTGTATAATTTTGCTGGCTATAATTATGTATTCCCGGGTATTCTTTTAATACCAGATTATTTCGTTTACTAAAGCTACTTATATTCTCAATAATTAACTCTTCAAGATTTATCTGATCAATACTTTTACCACCTACCTTCCGGTCAATTTCTTCTAATTTCGATTTTATTATTGCTATTTGTTGAGGAGCATTTTTCGATTGCTCCAATCGTGCCTCAATTTCATTACATTCCCTTTTTAACCGGAATGTTTTTTTAAAGGCCAAGTTGTGTGAAATAAGTAAAAACACAATAAACCCAGCACCAAGGATCATAAACTTTAAACGATATGTTAAATTACCAAACATTTATTCAATATCTATTTCAAGTTCGAAAATAGCAGGATTTTCCATGCTTTCGTGTATATAATCAACAATAGTAACCTGTTTAATCCAATCAAGATTCTTTAACTTCTTAACCCAGTTAGTAAGAATAATACTTTGTGTTACAGTTCCTGAAATCTTGATCTTACCCATTAAAAAGTTCAATGGCTTATCATTCTTAAATTTCCCATCAAGTGGATTTATATTTATTGATGATAGTTGTATTTTCGGCGGAACTGTATTTGCGATTCTATCGGCAAAAAACGATTGTTCCGATGCATCCAAAAAACCGCTGCTAACAAAATACTGTTCCTTTAAATTATATTCGCTTTTTAATGTATCGAGTTTTTTTATCATTTCAAGGTTTTGATTATACCTGAAATTTATGTTGTTCATTTTTTTATTATACTTATTAAAAAACAAATAATTAGTCATTAAAAGAACAAAGAAAAATGCTAATGCAAACCATCCGACAATCGTAAATAATTGTTTATACAAAAACTCAGTTTTTGATTCATTTACTTTTTCGAAAATCTGTTCATCAGAAAAATCAATAAAAAAGCTTAAACTCGAAGTGTAAACCTGAATCTCATCGCTATAAAGTTCATCATCTCCAATTTTATAACTTACCAGCTTTGATTCATTTATTTTTTCAACGGAAACAATAGTGTTTTCTTCTGATTTTACCTTATAATGATTGGTATAAAAACCATCTACTCCAATTATATCAACAATATTTTTTAAAGCAAAAGGGCCTAAATATAAATTCGTAATAAATACATCGATTTTATTAAACGATTCAATAAGCAAATCCAAAATCTCTTTACGAATTGCAGCAACAAACATAAAATTATCACTTGAGTCTAGTTCTTGTAAAAAGAAATCAGATTCTTTCGCATTAGGTAATATTTGATTGATTAATTTTTGTTTGTTATTTTTTTCAACTCTTTTAAATAATACTCCTTTTCCATCAATAGATAAACATACAGGCAATCCTTTTACAGATTTATCCTGAATATCGTTTATTTGTTTTAGACCGGTAAATTTATTTTTAATTGATATTTTATTTTTCTGTCTGTTCAGAACCATACAACGAATATCAAAAGAACCATCCGAATTGATATACAAATCAACCCCCAAGACTTTTGACCCTCTAACTATGTTGCTATTTAAGAGATTCTGAAACACTTACCCGATTATTGTTGGTTTTATAAATAAATTAAGCTTAACCTTGGATTTACCTTTTGTTTTGGAGCTAAAAATCCATTTTAAAATAGGGATTCTCGATAAAAGAGGAACTCCTGTACCGGAATCGATAATTTGTTCTTGCTCTAAGCCACCGAGAATGATAACTTCTCCGTTTTTAACCCGAATGGTCGATTTAAATTCTTTATTCTTTTTATCGGGCGGAGCACCTTCACCTAAAGATGCAGTCATATCAAAATTGGACTGTTTAACTTGAATCTCAAGTGTTATTTGATTATCACCCGAGACTACAGGACGAATATTAATCTCCAAATCAGCATCAACCGATTTGTATTCATACGAATTACTTAATGATGGATTCTGAGTACCATAATAGTGGCTCTTCTCCTCTTTATAATATTTGGTTTCTCCAATTTTTAGACTTGCTTTGTGACCGTTTAATGTAGATAATTTAGGTGTGCTCTTTATGTCAAGATATCCAATATCTTCCAAAGCCTTTAAACTTATATAAAAATCTTCGGATACATTTCCCAGATTCACCCAGCCAAAACCATCAAATTTATTAATAAGGCTATTAATAGCTTGCGAACTCATGGTGTAATCTATCGAAGGCAAAATTTGTTGTGATGTTTCAGGAGCATTGCCTAAACCTGCCTGAATACCTGTTGTTACGGTATGCGATTTGGTAACATCCACAATAATAATTTCGATCAAAATTACCGGAACAGGTTTATCAATTTGTGCAATAAATGCTTCAATTTCGTTAATTCTGTTCGATGCCCCGGCAATAAAAACACTGTTCAATTCCACAAATTCTTTTAACTCAACATTTTCAATCATTTGTTTAGGCAAAATATGAATCAAAGAATCGACAGTACGATGTTTTAACTTAACAATTCTGTATTCAGTTAACTCATTTATACTTTTACCTCCAATGAGGTAAACATTATTAATGTTTTTATAAGTATAATCGGAACCGCTTAAAACATAATCAAGAAATTCTTCGAAAGTTATTCCGGCAACATTAAGTGATATTTCTCCTTTTAACTCCGATGCAATAAAATAGTTAATTCCAAGCTGACCCGCTATAATTTCTATTAAATCGAGCTTTTGTGCAAGATTAGCATAAATACAAATGCTATCGGCATGTTCGGCAGAAATTTGAATCCCTTTTCGCCTGAACGACTCCACATTTACCTGCGTACCACGATTATAATTGCTTATGGAAATCTGCTCCTGACCTTCACCTTTTTTAGCTGCTGATTTAATTATAAAAATACCATCATCGGATTTTTCAGCTACCAAACCGTTTGTAAATGCTAACTTTTCGATTGCATTTTCGAAAGGCATATTTTGTATATATCCTTTTATTCTTTGTGCATCAAGACCAGGTGACAGGATAATATTATAACCGGTAACCCTTGTAATTTCACGCATTGCATTATTTATAGGTTCATTATCGTAATCAATGGTAACAAGATTGGTTTCATAATCGTAAATTATCCGGTTTGTTTTGGTTTGAATTCCGGTATCGCCATTACCTTTTATGGTTATAATATTACCAATAAAATCAATTTGTAAATTAAACTGGTTATGCAGAAACAATAGTATGTCGGCTACACGAACATCCGAGAAGTTATTGGTAACATTAATTTGTAATGCAGGATCAACATCGATATTTACTCCCGAGTTATTTGCAACTCCACGTAAAAATTCCTGGATTGATACATTACCAACAGAAATATTGACCTTCTCGTTTAGTTTAGGTATTTCGTTTACTTTTTGTTCAATGACTTGCTGAAATATAAAAGTTGAATCTTGTGCAAACACACCAGTAACAAGTAAGGATAAAACTATAGCAAGCAGAATATGCTTACCTGTTGAATTTATGTTTATTTTCAAAGTATAATCGATTTATCGGTTAATAACAATATTCTTTTACAAGGCGTATCAAAAGTATAATTTTTATTGGAATCAAAAAAACTTAAATTGAATCTAAGTGCTAAAAAATTAATTAATTAACTACACTTCAATAATACCACTCTACTTACTTTAAAAAAATATTTTGTAGATTTTATTTTGCCCAAATTAACATAATGTAAAGGTTACATTCAACTTAAGTAGTTACAAACTACATAAGAATAAGTTCGACGTAGTTAGAAAATTACATAAGCGTTGGCAAAGCGGAGTTCCAATAAAGACTAGGAAAGTGTGAATTTACAAACACGTCAGGATTTATTGCAACGGGGATTTATAAATTATCTGTTATTAAATTCTGTTTCCTGTTTCTTTAAAAATCCTTTCCCTTATTGATTCAGCAACAAAATTGTTTAAAGACATTTTTTCATCTATTGCAAGTAAAGCCGCTTTTTGGTGAAGTTCGGCAGATAACCTAACATTAAAGCTACCTTTAAAGGGTTTCTCTGGTGTTATACCGTCGTTCTTACAATCAGTTAAATAAGTATCTATTGCTTCTTTAAAATCTTCTTCAAGTTCTTTACCTGTTTTACCCTCATAAGAAATCAAGCCTTTTATTCCAAGAATTTTTCCATAAAGCAAATCATCTGCTTTGCTATACTCGATACTACCTGTGTAACTTTTATATTCTAGATGTTTCATAATCCTAATACCTCCTTAATTTGTTTCATTTGATAATGTTTCATAATCCCACTCGGGTGAGGTTTGTGCAAAATTATTGGAACTCCTTCCTGATTCATAAATTTAACCCTTGATCCAGATATTTTTCCTTTTTTAATTTCCTTAAAATTAAAGTACCCAAGTAATTTCACCATCTCATCATAATGAAAATCAGATGGCATACTTAAAAATCAGGCTATCAATTTTTCTTTTTTAGACACAATACAAATGTAACTATATTTAGTTACAAAAACAATAGCAATTTTGTTTATTTCACTGGTTAAAGCAATTTAAAGTTGTTTAAAAGTTGATCTGTAAAAGTATGACTGAAAAATTATAGAAGCCTCGCTAAGCGGCGGTATTATATTGAAATACAATTTCAATGAAACTAAAAGCGGCAAAATAACTTGCCTGACATGCCTGCGGCAGTTAAAACGGCAGTCAGGTTTGCCGCTTAGCTGTTTCGATTTTTTTTCATATGCCACTCATCGAGGGACTGTTAAAAATATGCTCAAAGCTTTTAACGAACGGATTACAAATCCGCTCGAGCGGGTTGACTGTACCGCCTAAAGGCTCACTTGTTCTTAAATGTGTTAGCGGTTGTCTTAATAATTTTTGCAGTTACGAGTTTATTAAGCTATAAAATAACAAAACCCAGCCTTGCGAGCTGGGTTTCTTTATATGTTTGCAACAAACAACCGACAACATATCGGCGCGAGCTGAGGGTACTATAAAATTCCTTATCAAAAATACCTAATGTAACAATAACCGTTCCTTAAATTCTTTATAGACCTGTTCCTTAAAAATTGAAGAAGTATCAATACTTCTTAGTTCCCCAAATTTCTTAATCGTTACATTTACAAAGTCATTGATCAAAACAACTTCATTTAGGCTTAAAGATTTATAATTAAAACTATAAACAAGTTTCCTTCCGTTCAAAGAGTACATCATTATAGAATCTTTTGAAACTGAATAGTTATATATGTCTATATTATAACTTGTCTCATCTAACAATAAGATATATGAAGCATCAAACCATATTTCAGCATATTCATCTTGAGAATTTTGATATCTCCATTGACCTATGAAATCATCATTTGAAACTTCACTTGTTTTACATGCACCCAATAAAATCAATATTGTAAATAGTATTTTGTTCATATTTTTATCTTTTTATTTCACTAAATTTAAAACCAAACTTTTCTGTAAATTTTTGCATATTAGTTTTTCCTTGGAATTTTATAAACATCGGAATAGTAGGATGTCCTGCACCTGTGGATGCATTATATCTAAAATAGTACATTTTTTGATGTGGAACATACCAATTATCGTTAGAGTTTGGTACACTTTCAATTGGATGTTTATTTTTGTGATTAAGCATTATTTGAATAGGCAACTTTGTTCCTGTTACTTTGGTTGTTGTACCTTTAAAAAATGCTGCACCGCCATAACCGTAAGTTCTTCCATTATGTAAATAAGGGATATTTTTAAAATAATCTTGAGTCTTAAATGTATTTTTACCTTCAGAAATAGAATGTTCCATTGCAAAAAGTGTTTGATCAATTCTCCTAGAGTCACTTGCCATTTTAGACTGCCAATCCATTTTTAGTATTTCACTTCCAGTAACTTCTTTTACTTTATTTCCAGATATCTTTGTATCCTTTTGTACTAATTCTGCACCTTGTGTTCCTGTAATTTTTTCTGCCTGATCCTGTGCTATTCCATATTGTTCTGATAAAGTATGAGCGCCATCTCCTCTTTCTGCTGTATAACTTACATTACCGTCTTTATCAGCTTCAGGAATCCAATCAAGCATTCCATCTGGATCTATTCTCAATATCGGATTATTTTGACAATAGTTATAAGGACTCACCCAAAGTCTTTCTTCAGACATTGGATCAGCCGTAGTAAAATGTGGAACAATAGGGTCATAAGATCTTGCATGAAAATCATATAAAGCTAAACTAACACCGTTCAAATCATCATCTTGCAATTCTTTACCACCAAATTTTATTTTGCTATCCGCTCCACGGTCAACAGCCAAATCACCAATACTCATTCCGTAAGGATAATACTTACATGCACTTTCAGAACTATTTTCTAAGGTCAGTTCTTTTTTTGAGTAAATTAGTTTTAACTCAGGATTTAGATTATATGTCAGCTTTAAGCAACCCAATTTTTTATAATTAGTAAACTCAAAGATAATTAAACAAGTGTAAAAAAGTTGATTTTAAGAAAGGTATTTTAAAGCAGATTATCGGTTTACGATATGAGTGTAAATTTGGGTACTGTCTAAGGTGCTATGACCTAAAAACCGAGCTATGTTTTCTATGCTCATTCCATTTTGCAAAAGGTGTGTAGCTATTGAGTGGCGTAAAATATGCAAGCTTAGTTTTTTGCCTTGTAATCCGCTTAGTTTTTGTAGTTCCTGTAAACTTACATTCAGGGTGTAAGTTCCTGTTATAAATAATTTTTGATGTGGTAGCTTAAAACTGTTTCTAAAGTTATAAATGTAGTGTTGCAAGCCCAAGTAAACATTATCATTCATTGGTACAATACGGTCTTTGTAGTTTTTCCCTTGTCGCACAAAAATAATCCGCTTATCAAAATCAATATCTTTTGGCGTTAGGTTATATCCTTCTGTTCTGCGTAAACCACAAGCATAGTACAAAGCAAAAATAAGTTTTAACTGCTCGTGTTTTTGTTCCCTTAGTTTAAAGTCAAAGTGTAGGTATGTATTTTCGATATTTGCTTGTAAGTGTTTTATTTCTTCTTGTGTAAAGGGTTGTATATTGTTTATTCGTATTTGTTTATCTTGGTTAATTCGGTAGTTTGTTGGTATTGGTGCAGTATCCATTCCAACTTGGTGTAAGAACTCTAAAAACTTATCAATAGCATCGAAGTTTTTATTCAGGTGCGCAACACTTAAACCGCCTGTTCTTCTTTTGTTTGAACGAGTTTGTAAATAATTTAAGTAATTTTCTACGTGTTTTTGGTTAATACGATTTACAGCATAAATATTTTTACTTTCTAACCATTCTAACAACTCTTTTACATTAAACTTGTATTGGTAAGATATACTATTAGAAAAGCCCAAAGTATCGAGCCAAAAACTATATTCCTGTTGTATGGTTTTATAACTATTATTCATTAATTACAATTTAAAAAGGGTTGTATTTTGCAATATCATCTGTCAGGCTTTCTAAATCGTTGGGTAAGTAATTTTCTGTACTGCTAATATACCTGTGCCCTGCTAAATATTGTGCTTTACGTAAACCGTATGTTTTTATCCAATGTGTAATTACACTTGTTCTGATTTGTTTAAAGTTCTGAAAGTTTTTATCCAGCATTTTGAGTTGTAACGCTAAACGACTAAAAGAGTTTGTAAGTATCTTGTTTGGTTTGGTTTTCGGGTTATGTTTGTGAACGGACATGAAAAGAACATTTTCAGAAGTTTGGTTATATTCTAAAAACTGCGGATGTATATTGTTGATGTAATTAATTAAAGAACCTATTTGCGAAGCTTGTAAAAAGATTTTCCTTTCGTTGCTTCTTCTGCTTCCTTGTATGTTTATCGTTGCTTTGTTCAGGTTAATATCTTCTAAAGTTAGTTTTTGTAGTTCGGAAGTGCTTAAACCCTGATAAAAAAGTAAACCAAGCATAATATAGTTTCTTTCCCTGTGTAAACTTACAGATTTGTGCATGTGTAAAGGTATGCGAGTTCCGTCGTATGTAAAGTTTCTTATAAAGTTGTGGTAATAATCATCGTGAAGCTGTTCCAGTTCTTTAATGGTGTAAATGTTGTAAAGTATTTTTCTTTTTGTTCCCCTGATTTTTAGTAATGCAGTTGGATTGCTTGCAATTTGTTCATCTTGTACCAAAAAACTAAAGTAATGGTTCAAGCTAATTAATACCATGTATCGGCTCTTGTTCGTCTGCCCTTTTTTGTTCTTTAAATATTCAAGGTATTTTAAAACGTCTTTTTTTGTACAGTTTATTGGTTCGGATTCATACCATTGTAAAAACAGGTTTGTATAGCTTAAATATAATTCCTGTGTACTTTCCGATAAGTTTTTATTTTCAAGGTATTTTATAAACTCGTTCATTATTTTTGTTTCTATTACACGGCTTTGCCGTGATTTCTTCGCCCTTTTTTTGCAGCTTCGCTGCATTTTATTTTTTAATGTCGTCCTACTTTGAAAGGCTTATGCTATTTGCTTTTGAGAGTTAGACACTACCTTTTGGCTAACTGGCTTACTGTTTTGATTTTTGTATTCTTTTTTTATAGCTTCCAGAGTTTTTTGTAAATCTTGTTCAATGCGGTTTTGCACATCGGTTTGGTTGCCAAATTCAGTTAATTTATAGCGGAAGCCTTCACGGTGTTTGTTTCCGCCAACAACTTGTACATAAGAGTAAATTTTAAGTTCCTGTAAGTATCTGTTTAAAGTTCTTGGATGTATCGCTTTTGCTTTCCGTATGTCAAGGGCTGTAAATTGTTTTGTTTCTGCTTCGGTTAAAAATTGAGTTAACCAATGATAAAAGCCCCTTGTTGTTGTGCTTAATTCATCGGCTCGCCTAAAGAGTGAGTTTTTGAGTAGTTTAAAAGCCAGTTCAATATCTTCGGGCTGTGTTTTTGTAAATATCTCGCCTGTTTCTTTGTTTACTATTTGCTCTCGTTGGTGCTGATGGAAAAAGGTAATTGTTTCTATAAAGTTTAAAAGTAATAAAAGTGATTTTCTTGGGTGCGCTATATCTTTCGGTAAATTTATCAGTTGTG
>JAUWQL010000077.1 GCA_030611105.1 Bacteroidales bacterium | reverse complement strand
AGTTTTCTCCTTTAAATATTTCCATACTTATTTATTTTATAGGCAAATATAATTGTTTATATGTAAACACCCCAAAAAGTTAATATAAAATTTGTGCATCAAGTGAAGTAAAAAATCGCCTTTTAGATAAATACGAATTTGGCATGAAGCTTGCAATAACATTAATGAACTCCAGTGCTCAACATAAATTCACCATTGACATGGTTTAATAAAAGAGAAAAACTCCTAAGTTTTTCTCTTTTGTTTTTATGAAATATGTTTTTCTATGACATTCCTGACGCCATGCCTGCCGGCAGGCAGGAAGTGAAACGGAGATCAGGAATCTAATATTAAATAGATTCCTGCTCCCGATAGCTATACGGGACGCAGGAATGACCCACTGTTTTGTAATTAAACACCAAATTTAATTTCATTTTGAACAATATCTTTTCGTAATAATCAGACAAACCAAAAATACTTTATCCTTAATCTCAAGTATAATAAACCATGTCTGTTTTTTTGCCATATGGTGACCTACATCACCTTCTGTTAAACTCCTTCTTGTCAGCACTTTACTAAAACTTAGAATTCTTATATACAATTTTATATTGTTTATCAAAACATGTTAGTTGTTCGTCTAAAAAAAATATTTTCTGCATAAAAAGTGCGTATATGAAAATAAAACATTACAAAAATGAATACGGACGAAAAATTATTAGAGTTAGATTATCCTTCACCTAAAAAGAGCAAGAAATTCTTTGCAACTGTTGTCGGGTATATTTCGTTAATTTCATTTTTTATATTGTTAAGCAGTTATCAAACTCCAACCTTACGAATAAATAATAAGCTTGTAGATATCAATTCATATCAGTCTCAAAATTTAATAGAGAGCCAAATTAAATCTATAATCGATTTTAATAAAGCAGACACTTCCTATGATATTAATAATCAGTTAAACGAACTTTTAGTAAAGTTTTATGAAAACAGGGAATACAAACCTGCATGGATACAAAACTTTGCAACAAATCATCAGTTTTCAGCTATTATAAATCTGCTTGATAGTTCAAATTATTATGGTTTCCCGTTCGATTATTTTAATACAGAAAGAATTCATCGTTTAAAAAACAAATCAGAAAATAACGATTTATTAAAACAAAGAATTGACCTTGAATTATCAACTACATATTCGGCTTTAAAATTTATGATATATCTAAAGCATGGTATAACTGAAAAAGATACCTCATCGGATTACCTGGCTTATATTGAAACTTTACCTGAAATTTTAAACAAAGCGATTAATCAACCCAATCTGAAAAATGTAATATTATCTGTTCAGCCAAATATTGTTCACCACCGTAATTTATTAAATTCATTACCTCATTTTATCGACCTTCATTATTCGGTTAAATATACCACACCTGCATTTATTGATGATAAATTGCTTGCTAAAAGCTTGTATTATGCAGGGATAACTAAATCACCGGTGTTCGATTCAACAAATGTTAAGTCAGATGTTCTTTATAAATTAGAGGAACAATACCAATTACCTAAAGATTCTATTCTAAATGTGCCAACACATGAAATATTGGTTTCTTTGTTAGAGTACAGGTATTTCCAAACATGTTTAAACCTTAACAGACTTCGAAACCTGAAACATTCCGGTAAAAACTATCTTTTCGTTAATATTCCGGAGTTTAAATTACATGTAATTGAATCTGATGAAGAAAAAGAAGCTTTTAATGTTATCGTTGGAAAACAAGGAACACCGACCCCAATATTCTCAAGTAATATTGAAAAAGTTATAGCAAATCCATACTGGACTGTTCCACGTAGTATTATAACAAATGAAATGATTCATAAAATCAGAAAAGATTCAACCTATCTGAAAAGAAACGGGTTTTTTATAATAAATAATTACGAGGAAAGAGTAGATGTATCAACCATAGATTGGAATACAAAGGATCCGCTGGGTAATAAATATTGGGTAAGGCAAATAAACAGCAGATATAATGCCCTGGGACAAGTGAAATTTATTTTTCCTAATAATCATAGTGTGTACTTACACGATACACCCTCAAAAACACTTTTCAAAAGAGAGAATCGCACTTTCTCGCATGGATGTATTCGCCTTGAAAATCCTGATAAACTGGCTCAGTACTTAACTGACAATTATTACTCTCAAAACGAACAAAGTATTGAAAAACTCATATCAAAAAACGAACGTCATGTAATAGATTTATCAGAGAAAGTTAAAATACATATTCAGTATATCACATGTTCAGGCACTGAAAATTCTGATATGGTATTTTTTAATGATGTGTATAATCTGGACAAAGAAGAGATTAAGGCAGTTTTTCCAGATCAGATTGAGATATAGGTATTAAAGAAGGGTGGTAAATAAACAAACAAGAGCCATTTTTTATTAAATTAATTATTTCCTCCACTTCATTATTTGGAAGTGCAGGACAACCAAAACTTCGTCCGATTCTATCATTATTTTCAATAAAACTATCGCTTACATAATTTGCTCCATGAATAACTATTGCTCTTTTTCGGGCATTATCATTCAGTCCATTACTCATTCCATCCAGTCTTAAAGAATAACCATGTTCCCCAAAATATGTTTCATTTGTAAGATATAATCCCAGGCTGCTTTTTCTTGAATGTCGTTTATTAGAAAATGATTCAGCAATATTTACTCCGGAATTTTTACCATGAGCAACTAAAGTATTTTTAACTATTTTCTGATTTTTCAAATCCAAAATAAATAATCTTCTTTCGGCCGATGGACTACTAAAATCAACAATTGTAAGTAGTGTGTCGTTTTGTAAAAGTTTTTTACTTTTTAACGCAAAATAACCATTTAATGCAAGATTAATTGCAGGAGCAGGTATCCCATGAGAATCAGATAAGCTCTCTTTCCATGAGGTATAACTACTATCGTTTATGATTACATTTTCTTGTAAGGAATTTTCAGTTAATTGCATTCCTTGCAAATAAATACCAGAAATAAGGATTATAATAATAAATAGAATATATCGATTCATAGAAGCATTGATTTAACCCGGGAAATTACTCCCTTCGGTCATGAAAAAAGTTCGCAAATTTTCTACGATTAAGTGATACCAACAAATTTGTTTTTTACAAATCCCAAATTTGGGTATCTCTAAATCGGGATTCCTCGCTTTACTTTCCCTTACCCACCACACATTCATACAATTCACTACGTTTTTGTATGAATAAAGCGGGTTAATCGGCGAGGTTATGACTTTTTTACGAGAAATCAAAAAAAGATTATTTTTTTACATTATTGCAGCAGCACATTATTATTCATCCATTGAATCTTCAACTATATTATTGTCTGGCAATTCCAATATTTCTTTTGATTCAATTGGAGTAAAAGTCTCAACATCCTTTAGTTTTCTTTCCAGTACATTTGTTCTTGTAGTTCGTAATGTTTCAAGTGTTCCTGAGGCTGTATCTATTTGTTTATGAACTTTTGCTAAAACTCCCGAAAACTCTTTAAATTCAAATTTTACTGCTTTTAATATATCCCAAACTTCACTACTTCTTTTTTGAACGGCAAGTGTTCTGAAACCCATTTGCAAACTGTTTAATAATGCAGACAAAGTTGTTGGTCCGGTAACTGTTATTTTATATTTTCTTTGAAGTATTTCAAATAAATCCGGATGTCTTAATACTTCAGCATATAAACTTTCGACCGGTAAAAACATTATACCAAAATCCGTGGTGTGAGGAGGATCAATATATTTCTCACTAATATTTTTCGCAAAACTCTCTATTTTTTTTATTAATACTTTTTGAGCATTTTCTATTGCACCCTTATCTCCTATTTCAAATGCATCAAGAAGTACATGATAATCTTCAATAGGGAATTTTGAATCAATAGGCATCCAAACTTCTTTACCAGATTCTTTACCGGGAAGTTTGATTGCAAACTCTACATTTGCCTGACTCCCCTTTTTTGTTGCTACATTTTTAGCATATTGATCCGGTGTTAATATTTGTTCTAATATGTTCTCAAGTTGATACTCACCGAGTATGCCTCTTGTTTTCACATTAGACAAAACTTTTTTCAAATCACCTACACCGGTTGCAATAGTCTGCATTTCACCTAAACCTTTATGTACTTGTTCTAATCTGTCACTTACTTGTTTAAATGATTCGCCCAGTCGTTTTTCTAAAGTAGTTTGAAGTTTCTCATCAACCGTTTTCCTCATTTCATTAAGTTGCTGAGTATTGTCTTCTCTTATTGATTTTAACTGTTTTTCAATTGTATTTTCTACCTCTTTTATATTATCAGTTGCTTGTTTATTAACATCAATTTGTTGTTTGCTGAAATCACCAAATTTTTGCCTGAGTAATTCATTTAATTCTTTAATGTTTTCAGAAAATTTAATTTCAAATGATTTCAACGAATTTGAAAGTTCTTCCCTATTTGCTTTTGAAATTTCATTGGTTTCTTTTCTGTTTCTTTGAAACTCATCTTTTATTGATTTTTCTGTTCGTTCTAAAGTAGTATCAAATTTCAGAATAGATGTCTCAACTTCTTTTAACTGTGGTTTTACATCAAGTGAGACTTTCTTTTTTAATCCAATTACAATATTAATAATTGCAAGGATAATCAATGTTATTAATAATGCTTCTATCATTTTTTTAAATCTCAGTTTTGTTCCAGCATATTTTCAAGTTCATTCAAAAAGGCCACAAGCTGTTCTTTTACTTTTCTTCTTCTTTCGTTTTTTATTAGCTTTTTAAAATCATCTATAGCTATTGTATATTCTATGTCAACAAGATATTTTGCCGCCCGAAGCTTTATATCATCGTTTTTTTCAATTAATAAAGACCTTACTTTCTCAGCAGCAATCCAGGGATAAATTTCTTGTAATTCATCCATTGCCGAAATAATTTCATCTTTTTTCCTTTCGTCTAGCTGAGTTATTAAATTTTTAATTTTACCATTTAACTCATTATCCAGATTAACTTCATTTACTAATAAATCAGGACGAAAAACATTATTGTTATATGAAATAAATTTTTTATTGATTGACCAACGAACCATTCTGGGGATCATCCAACGCATACCGGGTGTTGTTTCCGGATTCACATTTGTTATTATTATTTTCCCTTTGCCATGTTTTGAAGTAATAATCATCGGAAAACTTATTTCAGCATCAGCTATCTCGCCAAGAACATTAATATCGCTAATGGTATCTAAAATTTTTATTTCCGGACCCTGATCAAAATCTATTATGAGATTATCAAAACTTGCAAGTTCCGGAAACAATTTAACACCTTGCTCTGATAATTTAAACTTAATTAAACCTGCGTTAAAATTAGTAAGTGAGTTTTCTTTTAATTCAATATTAACTAAACCAAGCGATTGATAATCTTGTGAGTTTGTAAGTATTCCTCCGCCATTGCATATTCCAATAGCACCCTTTCCCTTTTTTGATATAAAATTTTTAAAAATATCAGCTATTTCGTCATCAAACTTTTCTGTTTTCTGACCATTAAGCATTCCCGGGAAAAGGATCACATCAATATTTTCGAGTTTTATTTTTAAAACATCTGCATCCGTAAGAGTAACATATACAATCCCACCATCTATTTTTATTGCCTCAGCAATATATTTAATATTGGGATATTCAAAGCCCGTTGCTTTATAAATACCAACAACTATAGTTTCCTTATTTAATGCTACTTTTTTAATATATTCACTATCCTGACTTGTTCTATTACAAGAAACAAAGACAAGAAATACTACTATAGTGAAGACTACTGCTATTGGTCTTTTCATTGTTTCGAATATTTTGTGTTTTTATAATAAACTTATGTTATTCCAAGTCTTAAAATAGTTACTAAAATTATGAATTTAATCTCTAAATATAAAGACAGAAATTAATTATAATTCCAATGCGCTAAACTTTTGAGTTTAATTATTATTCTGATTTATCAATATTCGATAATTATTCATGAGTTCGTTGGGTAAAGTCAATGCAAGATTGTAATGTTTAATTCTCCATCCATCATTATACCTTTTTACAACTCCTGATCCACGACAAATTCCCATGTGTGTTTCCAAAAGCTCATCAAACCAAGCGTACTGCAAATCTTCAGAAAATTCCCAAATCCGGTTGTATGGTGTAAATGCCCACGCCGTATCACGTTCAAAGTACTTCATTCCCCATTCCATAAATTCATGTTTAAGCCAGCGTTCCTGGGGATCAGTTCCTAAATATACGGCATTTGAGTCAAGGCTTCCGAAAAAAACATTCTCATCTGCTATGGCCGCAGCATGATGCCAGTTATCCATAAAAGTATTCAGTATATCTATTTCGTCATCTCTGTCAATACTTTTTTGCGCCGTATTGCACGATCCTAAAATGCAAATACTCAATAATAAAATAAAAATATTCTTCATAATTTATTCTTTCCATTAAACTGTTACAATTTAACAATATCAAATTAAAATCCGATAATTTAAAACATACTTATATTTTTATTCATCTGACCAAATATTTTAACTTTGTCAATGCAAAAATCACTTTTTTAAACTTATTAAATAATATTGTCTTAAATGAATAAATACAAACATATATATTTTGATCTTGACAGAACTATTTGGGATTTTGATAAAAATGCACGTGATACTTTTCAAGATATTTTTGAAAAGTATGATTTAGAAAAAATCTTTAAAACTTCTGATAATTTCTACAATAGCTATGTAAAACACAATGATATTTTATGGAATGATTATCGTGAAAAGAAAATTAAAAAATCGATCTTAAGTTACAAAAGATTTTCGTTAACGCTAGAGGAATTCGGAGTTGATGATGAAGAACTGGCCAAAAAAATTGCGCACGACTATATAAGCATTAGCCCTACCAAAAAGCAACTATTCCCTTATGCGCACGAGACATTGGAATACTTACACACAAAATACAAGCTCTATATAATTACAAATGGTTTTAACGAAGTTCAATTTACCAAACTAAAAAATAGCGATTTAGATAAGTATTTTTTAAAGATATTTACATCAGAGGATGCAGGTGCACAAAAACCAAATCCAATAATTTTTCAGCATGCATTAAATAATGTAAATGCCAGTAAAAAAGAAAGTATTATGATTGGAGATGATCTTAATGTTGATATTATTGGTGCTAAAACATTTGGACTGGATCAAGTTTTCTTTAATCCTGAAAACATAGAACATTCAGAAGATATTACACATGAGATTGCCTCTTTAAAAGAATTACAGGAAATATTATAGATTGTTAATTCGAAGTCGTTTTTAATTATCTTATTTGAATATCGAACACCGATTACTCACATATCTTATATTTTCAAAGGTGTTCGTGAGAACGCTTCGCTTAGTTAACGATTTTAGAATTATTGATGGCTGTAGTTTAATATAGCGTTGAAAACTATATAATATTTTGGGCTAAAGCCCCGTAAGCAACACATCACTAACCCCAGGCTTAAGCCTGGGGTTATAAAATCCCTATTAATATTGGGCTTTAGCCCGATACTTTTATACACGCTATTTTAAACTAGAGCCTTATTGATTAACTTCTTCATTAATCAATCTAAAATTTTAGAAAGGAGCTTCATTGTCGAAGTTCTTATTACTACCTAAATCGAAAATATCGTCATCGGATTTTTTTGCAGCTTTTTGTTCTTTATTCATTTTTGAACCATAAGTACGGGCACCGCCATTTATTTCATTTTCAACTGGGATATCTCCAATGGAATCTTCTTCATAATCTTCGAACTTAGCTAATTCAGTTCTAAACCTTAATTTAATATCAGCTAATGCACCATTTCTGTGCTTTGCCAGAATAATTTCTGCCATACCTAAAAGTGAATTTCCCTCTTCATCTTCAATAAATCCATACTTTTCGGGGCGATGAATAAACAATACCATATCGGCATCCTGCTCAATAGCTCCCGATTCACGTAAATCGGATAATTGTGGACGTTTTGTTCCCGAACGCATTTCAACCGAACGATTTAACTGTGAAAGGGCTATGATTGGGACATTCAATTCTTTAGCAATAGCCTTTAAAGAGCGAGAAATCATACTTACTTCTTGTTCGCGGTTCCCTCTTATTTCAGTAGGACCGGTCATTAACTGTAAGTAATCGATAATAATAATATCAATTTCTTGCTGACTCATTAAACGACGACATTTAGCCCTTAGTTCAAAAACAGAAATTGCAGGTGTATCATCAATGAAAATATTAGCATCGACCAAACGTTTAATTTTATATTCTAATTGTTCCCACTCAAAAGGCTCTAAACGTCCGTTTCGTATTTTATCTGAAGGAAGCTCTGTTTCACTAACTATTAAACGATTAATCAGCTGTACCGATGACATTTCCAGTGAGAACAATGCTACTCCCCTGTTATGATCAATAGCCATATTTCGCATCATTGATAAAACTAATGCTGTTTTACCCATAGATGGCCGACCAGCTATGATAACTAAATCGGATCGTTGCCAGCCGGAAGTAACTCTATCAAGTTTAGTAAACCCGGAAGGAACTCCACTTAATCCATCTTCACGTTTTGAAGCCTCTTCAATCTGATTAAGTGCGTCCTCAATAATAAGATTAATTTTCGTTGTTTCCTTTTTTATATTCCCTTCAGCAACTTTAAACAATTCCGATTCAGAAAAATCTATTAAATCATTAACATCAATACTGTCATCATAAGCTCTTCCCTGTATTTCGGTTGAAACACGAATCAGTTCACGTTGAATATATTTTTGGGCTATAATTCTTGCGTGATATTCGATATGTGCTGCCGAAGATACTTTACTTGCTAACTGGGTAATATAAAATGGCCCTCCAATCAAATCCAGTTCATCTCTTTTTCTTAATTCTTCGGTTACTGTTAGTATGTCAATAGGCTGAAGTTCCTGCGATAAGTCTAAAACTACTTTAAAGATTTTCTGGTGAGTATCTTTATAAAAACTTCCCGGATGAATTATATCCATAACAGCAATAATTGCATCTTTCTCCAGCATTATTGCGCCTAATACAGCTTCTTCAAGATCCAGCGCCTGTGGAGGTAATTTCCCATAATCAAGTGCCTGATCTATGTTTGTCTTTTTCGGAAAGTTCTTTGTATTGCCTGCCATTTTTTATCTCATTTTTTGGGAAATCAAAGGTAAGAATACAATCATAAAATTGAATATTATTTTTTATTTTCTGTGGATTTTTTATCAACCTTAGTTATTAACAATTGTTAATTAGTTATTCGTTAACCATATTAATAGTAAAATTGTAAATTTGTGTTTGATCTTAACTTAAAATTAGATGATAAGTTTTCCAAATGCTAAAATCAATATAGGTTTAAATATTATAAATAAAAGACCTGATGGATTTCATAATATAGAAACAATCTTTTATCCTATTGGATTATCGGATATTTTAGAAATTAATATTTCTAAGGATAAAATTAACTTTGAAAATACAGGTTTTACTATTGAAAATAAAAGTTTAGAATCGAATCTTTGTTTTAAGGCATATCAAAAAATAAATAACGATTTTTCATTAGAACCTGTTAATATTCATTTACATAAAATAATTCCATTTGGTGCCGGTTTGGGTGGTGGTTCAGCCGATGCGTCATTTACTTTAAAGGCAATTAATTCCTTAATGAAACTTAATCTTAAAAATATTGTACTTGCTAAATATGCAGAACAAATTGGAAGTGACTGCCCGTTTTTTATTATAAACAAACCAACATTTGCCTCAGAAAAAGGTAATATGTTAAAACCAATCGACCTGAGTTTAAAGGGATATTTCCTGGTAGTAGTTTATCCCGGAATTCATGTTAATACTGCTAAAGCCTATGCAAAAACATCTCCTAAAAAGCCTGAAATAAGTCTTCCTGAATTAATTGAACAACCAATAGAAAACTGGAAAAAAACAATAAAGAATGATTTTGAAGATTCTGTTTTTAATGATCACCCGGAAATTAAAATAATAAAATCAACGCTTTATAAGCTAGGTGCAATTTATTCGTCGATGTCTGGTAGCGGATCTGCCGTTTTTGGAATTTTTAATTATAAAATTGATATAAAAGATAGTTTTAGTAAGTATTTTACCTGGACAGAAGTATTATAAAAAAACATCCGAAACAATTTGTTCCGGATGCTTAATTCTGGATTATTTCAATTCTATCATTAAATGCTCTCTCGGTATCTTCTCGTTTTCAGAAACATGTATCTTTTTCACTGTTCCGTCAATTGGAAAATAAATTTTATTCTTCATTTTCATTGCCTCAAGAACCATCATTAAATCTCCTTCTTTTACTTTTTGTCCCTCTTCAACATAAACTTTTATAACAGTTCCTGAAATTTGAGATAAAATCTTTTTCAGGTCAGGTTTTTCCCATTTTTTTCTGTTCTTATATTTTTCTGTTAAAAAAGTTCTGTACTTATCGTCATTAACGACTAAAGTATTAAAGCGAACTTTAGATTCCTCCTCTTTTTTTGAAACAGAGGCTTTTGTACTTGTTTTTGGTTTTGTTGCCATAAGCTTAGTTTTAAAATGGAGGAATTCCGTGTTTTTTATCAGGCTTTGTATCTACCTTATTTTTAGAAACTTCTATTGCATGTAATAATAGTTTTCGTGTTTCTTCAGGCTCAATAACAGAATCGACATAACCTTTCGCTGCTGCCACATAAGGATTAGCAAATTTCTCTTTGTATTCCTTAACTTTTTGCTTACGCATTTTTTCAGGATCTTCAGCGCTCATTATTTCTTTTCTAAAAATAATATTAGCAGCACCTTCCGGTCCCATAACAGCAATCTCAGCTCCCGGCAATGCAAATACGAAATCGGCATTTAAGTGACGTGAATTCATTGCAATGTATCCACCGCCATATGCTTTACGAAGTATAACAGTAATTTTAGGAACACTAGCTTCAGAATAAGCATAAAGAATTTTCGCACCATGACGAATAACCCCTGCATGTTCCTGATCTGCTCCCGGAAGATATCCAGGCAAGTCAACTAATGTAATAATTGGAATATTAAATGCATCACAATAGCGAATAAATCGTGCGGCTTTATCAGACGAATCAATATCAAGGACTCCCGCCAATACTAAAGGTTGATTACATACAAAACCTACTGTTTGACCATTCATCCTTCCGAATCCAATAACTATATTCGCAGCCCATAATTCCTGAATTTCAAAAAAATCAGAATCGTCAGTAACTGCCCTGACAACATCGCGAACATCGTAAGGATCTTTTGGATTACCCGGAATGATTTCATCAATTTTATATTGATCAATTTTTGGCTCCTTCGCTTCAAACGAATATGCTTTTTTACTATTATTCCATGGAATATAAGTTATTAGTTTCTTTACCTGATCAAAGCATTCAATTTCGCTTTCTGCATAAAAGTGCGCATTACCTGTAATTTCACTATGTACTCTTGCTCCACCTAAATCTTCCATAGAAATTTCTTCGCCAAGAACAGTTTTAATTACCTCAGGACCGGTAATAAACATCTTGGAAATTTTATCTACCACAAAAACAAAGTCGGTTAAAGCAGGAGAATATACTGCTCCACCAGCACATGGACCAAGAATTACAGAGATTTGTGGTATAACACCCGAGGCAATTGTATTACGGTAAAAAATTTCACCATATCCGGCTAAAGAGTTAACACCTTCCTGAATACGTGCACCACCTGAATCATTAATTCCAATAAGTGGAACTCTCAATTTCATGGCATGATCCATAATCTTGGTAATTTTTCTTGCATGCATTAATCCCAAAGATCCACCGGCAACGGTAAAATCCTGAGCATAAATACATATTGGAGCACCATAAATTGTTCCTGTACCAATAATTACACCATCGCCATGAAGTACTTTGGTAGCCATACCAAAATCACGGGCTTCATGTTCCACGAACATATCATACTCATGGAAAGAATTTTCATCTAATAATGTAATAATTCTTTCCCGAGCAGTCATTTTCCCCATAGCAACTTGCTTCTCGATGGCCTTTTCGCCACCACCCTGGAGAACTTTTTCTCGCTTCTTTTGAAGTTCAAGAATTTTTCTTTTCAAAGACATAAATTGTTCATTTAGTTAATAATTACTTATGATAATTAAATAATTTCATAAGCAGTTTTTCAAAAAAAGAAGTGCAACATTACAAAATCAATCTTATTTATAAAAATTAAAATGTAACTTATATAGCACATAAGAAACCAATGCATTAATACCCAGTCCTATAATTTGCAATGGCAATACATATATTTGTTTCATTAGCAAAGGTAGGAAAATTTAGTTTAGACTGGCTGTTTTATTTTGGAGCCAGACGATACAAAAACACACCAATAATGGTATAAATAATATTAGGCAACCATACAGCAAATAAAGCATTCAAACTACCACTAATAGCAAACATTGCTGTAAATCGCATAAACAATATATAAGAAAAGCTAAGAGCCAAGCCAAATCCAATGTGCATTCCAATTCCTCCGCGAGCTTTTCTAGAAGATAATGCAACACCAATTAACGTTAATATAAATGTAGAAAATGGATAAGCAAAACGACCATATTTATCGATTAATAATTCGACAACGTTATCGGCACCTTGCATATATTGTTGATCTATGTATTCATTTAATTCACGCAAATTCATTGTTTCGGTAAAATTTTGCATTCGCTTAAATTCTTCAGGAAGCATGTTTAATGCCGTATCAATTTTAGAGCCAGTTGTAATTTTCTCACTCAAACTATCAATATCTCTAATATAATAATTACGTATGGTCCATTTCGAAATCGTTGAATCCCACTTTACATAATCTGAAATTAATTTTGACTTTAAAACTCCATTTTCAAATCTCTCCATAGAGAATTTATAACCTACGTCGTTGGTAGTATTATAACTTTTCATATAAATAAATAATCCAGGCTCAATTTGTCGGTGAATATCTTTATCTGTATTTCGTATCGGATTTTTAATATACTTGTATTCAAAATCTTTTCGTATCACATTTGCGGGTGGAATAATATATGCCATTAATAAAAATGAAAATAGTGCAATTACAAATGCCGCTATAAAATATGGATACATCATTCTTCTAAAACTCACACCACTACTTAAAATTGCAATAATTTCAGTATTGTAAGCCATTTTCGAAGTAAAAAATATTACTGCAATAAATGTAAAAAGAGAGCTAAACAGGTTAGCAAAATAGGGAATCCAGTTCAGGTAATAATCAAAAACAATTTCGTTAAAAGGAGCTGATTTTTCTAAAAAATCTTCAACTTTTTCGGCGAGATCAAAAACTATAGCAATACTAATAATAATAGCAATTGCAAAGAAGTAAGTTCCAAGAAACTTTTTAATTATATATAGGTCGATCTTTTTAAGTCCTAAAAACCTCATAATCTTACTGATAACTTTTGAACCATTTCGTTTTTCCAAGCATAAAACGATCCATCTAATATTCTTTGTCTGGCCTCTGTAACAAGCCAAAGATAAAAACTTAAATTATGTAAACTAGCTATTTGTGCTCCTAATATTTCCTTGGAAATGATTAAATGTCTTAAATAAGCTTTTGAAAATTTTATATCAACAAAAGATGCACCATTTTCTTCAATTTGAGAAAAATCGTTTTTCCATTTAACATTTTTTATATTAATTATTCCATTTCGGGTAAATAACATACCATTTCGTCCATTACGAGTAGGCATAACACAATCGAACATATCAATACCCCGGGCAATACCTTCAAGTATATTTACAGGAGTACCAACACCCATTAAATAACGGGGTTTATTTTCTGGTAATATTTCATTTACCACTTCAATCATATCATACATATCTTCAACAGGTTCGCCAACCGATAAACCTCCAATGGCATAGCCATCTCTCTCGTGTGAAGTAATTGTTTTAGCAGATTCAATTCTTAGATCTTTAAAAACACTCCCTTGTACAATTGGAAAAAATGTTTGGCTATGTCCGTATAATGGTTCAGTTTCATCAAATCTTTTTAATCCACGTTTTAACCAACGATGAGTTAATTCCATTGATTTTTTTGCATAATCGTAATCACACGGATAAGGGGTGCATTCATCAAATGCCATAATAATATCAGCACCAATTATTCTTTGAATATCAACAATATTTTCAGGAGTAAAAATATGTTTTGATCCATCTATATGAGACCTGAAATGTGCTCCATCTTCTTTTAAATTTCTGTTTGCTGCTAATGAAAAAACCTGATAGCCTCCACTGTCAGTTAAGATTGGCCGATCCCAACTAATAAATCTATGCAAACCTCCGGCCATTTGCATGGTTTCCATACCGGGTCGTAAATACAAATGGTAAGTATTTCCTAAAATTATCTGTGCTTTTACATCTTCGATTAGATCTTTCTGATTAACCCCTTTCACACTTCCTACTGTTCCGACAGGCATAAAAATAGGAGTTTGGATTTTCCCGTGATCAGTTGTTATCTCCCCTGCTCTCGCCTTTGTTTTTGGTTCTTTTGCGAATATCTCAAATTTCATATAGATCGAATTTCGTGGCAAAGATAAAAAATGTGGATAAATATTTCATTTCTTCGAATCATAATTCTTGTATAACAGGAAAATGTTTAATAAAATTGCCATTAATATTATTAATTCAAAAAAACACAGTGGAGTATCTTAATTTTGTTTTAGAAAATCCAATCTACATAATTCTTATAGCATTTGGACTTAGCCTTTTAATACAATTATATTTTTATTTGTTTTATTATTCCAGAGTACTTTTCTACAGAAAAAAACAAGCCGGAAATCACGAAAAAGAGGCTGTATCTGTTATTATTTGCGCCAGAAATGAAGAAATAAATCTTGAAAAGTATCTTCCATCAATTTTAACTCAAGATTACCCGAATTATGAAGTGATTGTTGTTAACGATTGCTCCGAAGATGAATCAGAATTTGTTTTAGAACGTTTACAAAAGAAATATAAACATCTCAAAACAACCACCATTAAGCAAGACGAAAAGTTTTATCACAGCAAAAAACTTGCATTAACTATCGGTATTAAAGCTGCAAAAAATGATTTATTACTATTAACAGATGCAGACTGCATTGCAGATAGTAATAAATGGATAGAAAAAATGCAAAGGAATTTTACAGATAAAACCGAGATTGTATTAGGTTATGGTGGATACAAAAGAGAGAAAAAACTTATTAATAACTTAATTCGCTTCGACACTTTATTTATTGCCATTCAATATTTGACTTTTGCTTTAGGCCGAAAACCATATATGGGTGTTGGAAGAAACCTTGCATATCGTAAATCCTTATTTTTTAAAAATAAAGGATTTGCCAGTCATAATCATATTGAGTCTGGTGATGATGACCTTTTTATTAACCAGGTTGCAAATAAGAAAAATACCAAAATAGAAATTTCTAAAGAATCAATTACACGTTCAGATGCGGAATCAACTTTTTCAGCATGGTTTAAACAAAAGAAAAGACACACATCTACCGGAAAACTATACCGGTTTGGAACAAAATGGCGTTTATTTTGCGAAAATACCAGTAGAGTTTTATATTATATATTATTTGCATTATCACTAATCTGGTTTAATGAATTTTATTTATATATAATTGGAGCTTTCGCATTCAGAATGATTTTACAATTGACTATATATAAAGTTGCCATGAGGCGTTTGAATGAAAAATATTTATTACTACCTTCGCTTATTTACGATTTCCTTATGCCATATTTAAGTTTTTCGTTTATTTTAGTAAATTATTTCACAACAAAACGTAATAAATGGAAATAAGTCCTAATTTATCAGAAAAGGCCAGACACGACTATAAACTTGTTAGACTTGCGATTGCAGGTGATGAAAAAGCTTACGCCGAACTTTTAGATAGATATAAAGATGCCATTTATTATATGCTCCTTAAAATGGTCAATAATAAAAGTGATGCTGAAGATTTAACCATTGAGGCTTTTGGTAAAGCTTTTAAAAATATTTCTCAATATACTCCAAATTATGCTTTTAGCACCTGGCTTTTTAAAATAGCCACAAATAATTGTATTGATTTTATTAGAAAGAAAAAAGCAAATCTTATTTCATTGGATCAAACATCAGAAGATCAGGACAGTATTGGCACACCACTGCAAGCTGATACTCCCGATCCGGAAGAAGATATGATAAAAAGTCAACGTATGGCTTTAACACGTAGCGTTGTTGAAAAACTAAAACCTCGATATAAAACTTTAGTTGAGTTAAGGTATTTTAAGGAATATTCTTACGATGAAATTGCAAACGAACTCAACCTGCCTATTGGAACTGTTAAAGCTCAACTTTTTAGAGCCCGTGAGTTACTTTTCAACATACTGAAAAGCAGCAATCCAAACATAAAATAAAGCCTGCTTATATGGATATAATAAAAAAATACTTTCCCGATTTAACGGAAGAGCAAAACAGGCAATTTTTCCTATTACAAAGTTTATATGAAGAATGGAATAATAAAATCAATGTTATTTCACGAAAAGATATTGATCAGCTTTATGAACGACACATTTTACATTCATTAGCTATTGCAAAAATCATTCGGTTTAAAAACAAAACAAGTATTTTAGATGTAGGTACAGGTGGAGGTTTTCCTGGAATACCATTAGCAATTATATTTCCCGAATGTAGTTTTCATTTAGTTGACTCCATTGAGAAAAAAATAAATGTTGTACAGGAAATTTCCCTTGCTTTAAATCTTAAAAATATAACATCAGAACAAATAAGAGCTGAAAAAATAAAAAACCAATACGACTTTATTGTAAGTAGAGCAGTAACAGCTTTTCCTGCATTTTATAACTGGGTAAGAACAAAAGTAAAACGTGAATCGAAAAATGAATTAAAAAACGGTATTTTATATTTAAAAGGTGGCGATCTAAACGAGGAATTAAAGGATTTCAAATCCAGAATAAAAACATTCGAAATCTCTAAATTCTATTCAGAATCTTTTTTCGAAACAAAAAAAATAATCTATTTGTCGGCTTAATAGACAAAAAGGAGGCTGAAACCTTTCAAAAGGCTTATATTCATTAGCTTTACAGTAAATTAAAGGTTATGAATGAAAAAAAAGAAATTTATAGATGAGTTTTTAAAGGCATAAAGACACCAAAAAATATTA
>JAUWQL010000151.1 GCA_030611105.1 Bacteroidales bacterium | reverse complement strand
ATGGCTTGAACTTTAAGGCTCTGCATACGATGATACATCAAGTAAAATCATGGATCAGGACAACCTATTCCTGGGTAAGTGAGTTTAATATCAATCGCTACCTTAATGAATTTTGTTATCGGATTAACCGCTCGCTAATGAAAGAGAACATATTTAATAATTTAATCAGGAGAATGGTGACTACCGAGAAAATTTATCAAGAAAAATTAATATGTACCTAACTACTGACCTCTATTAATTAATTTCATATTCTTATTTTTGGTTAAGTTTTTCCATAAATTTCTTAGAGTTAATAATGTAACGAGTGTGTGTACCTTCACCAATTCTTCCTTCTTCATCGCTTGCTTCTAACTTAAAAACAAGTTTTTTGCCATCAACTTTGATTAAAGTAGCAGTGCACTCCACCTGCATTCCAACAGATGTTGGTTTTAAATGCCGAACATTTACCTCAAAACCTACAGTTGTATAATCATCACCTAAATATGGCAATACAGTTTTTAAGGCTGCATTTTCCATTAATGCAATCATGGCCGGTGTTGCAAAAACCTCAACTAATCCTGAACCATATTGTGCAGCAGTATCTTTATACTCTACTTTTTGTTTGACTGTATAAGTTATCCCAATTTTTAAATCGAATTCCATAATTATTTCAAATTATTTTTACTGACAATAAAGATAAGTATTTTCTGTCTCACTGAAATAAAAAAAGGGCATCGAAAAATTAATCAACACCCTTGCAATTATTTATTATTTTAATTTATTCTTTCAGTTTTTCTGCCATAGCTTTAGCTATACTTTCGCAACGATCAAAAGCTTCATTTCCGGGAATACCTTTTGTATCAACAGGATCGGAAACTAATTCCCATTGGATAGTTTCGTAAAATTTATGTAAAGCTTTTACTCCGCCACCATTCCAACTATACGATCCGAATAATCCTAACAAATGGTCCTTAACTCCCATATGCTCAAGTGTACGGGTTAAATTTTCCATGGTAGGCAACATTTCTGAATTATATGCACAGCTTCCCAAAATAACTCCTTTATATCGCCAGATATCATTAATTAAATATGAAATATGTGTTTTTGAAGCATCATGAATCCTGATTTTTTTAATTCCCTGTTCAGAAAGTTTACGTGCAATACTATCGGCCATTTTAGCTGTATTTCCATACATTGAACCGTAAATAATTACAACGCCATTTTCGGTTTCGAATTTACTCCACTTATCGTATAAAGAAAGTACTTTGTTTACATCATTTCTCCATATTGGACCATGAGTTGAACAAACATATTTAATATCTATTCCCTCGAGCTTTTTAAAAGCTTTCTGAACCATATTACTATATTTCCCAACAATGTTAGAATAATATCGACGCATTTCATCTTTGTAATATTCTTCAAATTCAATTTCATCATCGAATATTCCACCATCTAAAGTACCAAAACTGCCAAATGCATCACCCGAAAATAAAATTTTTTCTGTTAAGTCATAAGTCATCATAGTTTCGGGCCAGTGTACCCAGGGAGTCATTACAAATTTTAAATTATGATGTCCAAGATTTAACTCATCACCATCTTCAATCTGATACCATTTATCCTTGTAACCAAAATAAGATTCAATAATTTTAAATGTTTTTAGATTTCCAACCAGTTTAATATCCGGGTATTTTTCGACAATGGTTTTAATAGCACCTGAATGATCAGGTTCCATGTGATTAATGATTAAATAATCTATAGTTCTTCCATCAATAAGTTCTTCGATTTTATCAAGATAATCGTCAGATGAACCAAACTCAATTGTATCGACCAATGCTACTTTTTCGTCAATAATTAAATATGAATTGTATGAAATTCCATTAGGAATTGGCCACATATTCTCGAAAAGACTTGTTCTTCGATCGTTTCCCCCTATCCAATAAACCTTATCTGTAACTTTAACTGTATTGTGCATTTTCAATTATTTTAGATATGAAATACTATTTTTCTGTTTTGCCATAAAAATAACATAAATAATTATGAATTTTAAGTTCCGGTTAACTATATTGGATTGTGCAGATTGTACAGATTGTACAGATAGTACAGATAGTTTAACCTGATTTGGTATTCTTATTATTAATCGTTTTTCTTAGATGAGCTAAAATTTTTAATAATTCCAGACTTTCCTGATGTAAAGCTTTTATATTAGAATTATTAGAAATGTCAGATTCCATAAGTAAATCGAGCCACATCTCGCTTTCATCTGCTTCTTCAACAGAAATACATAATTTGCTAAAAAATTCAGCTTTTGAGCGTCCTCGCAATGCTGCCCTATAATTAGCATAAACAGAGGTACCAGACCTTAACAATTGATTACCTATGGTTTTTGCTTCAGATGTTTTTGGCAGAGTTTGAACAAGCTTAATAATATCTAAAGTAAATTTCTTTAATCTTTCTCTTAAATCACTTTTAAATTTTAACCAATTACTTTCTTTATTCATATATTACCTTTTCAATCTTTTCAATCTATTCAATCTTCTCAATCTATTCAATCCTTTATCACTCAGAAATTATCTCAGAAGACAGAGGAAACTTCAGGTTTTCTGTACCACTTAATATTGCTTTTACTGATCCGATTAGGATTTTAGCTTCAACCAAAATTGGTATTCTGTTTAAATCATCAGTAACCCATACATATAAATCTTCGCCTCCACTAAAAATGGTGCCTTCAATAAGTAAAGCTGAAAACTTAATAGTCTTAAATTTGCGTTTATCACGTGTTTTTAAAATTTCTTTACCCAAATATCTTATATATAAATCAAAAATTTCGTTATCAATAATCATTCTAATAGGAATAGTATCGTTGATTTCATATTTATCGAAATCGAGATTACGAATATAATAGACACCAGAAACAACATCATAAATATTTTGCTGAAGCACCAGTGTATCTTCTGTGTAAGGTTTGTCTGAATTTTCGGTTTGAGTGTAAATTAAACTATCCGAATAATCGAAAGTAAAACGATTGTGAACAGAATAACCACCTTCATAAGTGTTACGATCGAAAAACAGTGGAGCTAAATCATCCTTTCGGGCATAAGATTGAAAATAATCACGTACTTTAAAAAGCCAATCATACGAAGGAACACTAGAAGCAAGGCTATTAAAATGATAAACCTCTTTACCATTATACTTTGTTTCGTTTACCCTAAATTCAACAGTGCCAGCATTTATCCAGATAAAACCCCAATTATAAACCGCAGAATAAGTAATTTTTTCACCCGGATTAAAAACAGGATATTGCTCAACAAGGCTTTGTGATTTTACAATGTTTGTAATCGCAAAAGAAAGGATTAAAAAGCTTATGGTAATCTTTTTCAATTTGAACATCTTTAATAACCCCAAATACCGAAGTTAGAACGATAAGGATTATACGTTGGATTATAAAAAGGCGAATTATAATTATATGCCGGATTTAAACCATTAGAATATCTGTACTGAAAATTAAAATGTAACTTGTCGCTTACTTTGTATCCAACTCCAAATGACAAAGTTTTATAATCATTATTGTACACATCTGAATGATAATCATTAAATAATGATTGATTTTCTAAATAAGCACCATCACCCCAAACACTCCATTTTTCTGATAACTGATAATATGCTGAACCTGTAATACCATAATTTGACATATTAGAATTATATGAATATTCAGGAGAAGAACCATAAAATCCTTCCATACCATTCATATTATTTTGCATGATAATTCCGGTAACAGAAAAATTCAATTTCGAATTTAACCAGTAATTAACTGATGGAGCTATATAAGAATTCATCATCGACATATTATTACCAAAGCTACTATACCCGGTACCAACAGCAACAGAATATGATACTTTCTCGTGTTGTTTCATTAAGGTTTGATTATTGGGTTCTTCCTCTTTATTATTTTTTGCCAGAACAGATGAATCTAAAGGCTGGTAATATTTGGGCATTAATGGAAATACCTGTGCGAAACCTGAAAAACTCAGAACAAAAATAAGTAATATGGTTAATATGGAAGCTTTTATTTGTTTATATTTGTATATCTGTCTCATTTATTGCTCTTTATTAATATCGAATATCCAACATCGAATGTCGAATATTGAAGTATGCATTACTCAGTTTCTGTAAAAACTTCTTCATTCATTATTTTCTGTTCGATATTTGACATTATTTATCTTTTTACTAAAACACATATTACGTATAGCTTTAGTTAAGTTTTGTACTTTATCAATCAATTATCTCAAGACATCCATAGTTTTCTTTCATAAATGATTTAATAAGTTCATGTTTGTTTCTCAAAATAATTTCCAAATTTTTTGTCGTTGTATTACCTGTTCTTATCCAAATTATTTTTGGTGGAAATCCTTTTAGGGTATTTAAGTCACAAAAATCAGAATCAAAAGTTACTATTGAATAATTATTCTTTTTTGCAAATTCAAATATCCCATTATCAGTTTCATTTTCCAAGCTTAATTCTCTAACTTGTTTTGCCTTTGGATAAATATCTGAAATCAGTTTAATCAGTCTAAATGAAATATTTTGGTCGAAAAGAAGTTTCATGAGGCATACAATTGTCTTCGTTCTTTATTTGCAGCAAAAGACAAACAAGCATTAATTTGATTCTCGTTTAATTCCGGATAATCTGCAATAATTTCTTTTCGTGTCATACCGTTAGACAACCATGATAAGACATCATAAACAGAAATTCGTGTTCCTTTAATAATTGGCTTTCCAAATCTCTTTTCTGTATTTATTTCTATGTATTTATTAAATTGTATCATAATACAAAAATAATCATTTATTTTGTTCTTGTCAATTATCTTCCGAATCTATTCTAATCACTTTTAATATTCCCTTTTCTTTTTTAAGTTTTGATATTAGTCCATCCAGATGTTTAGCGCTATCGACAAAAAGTTTAAGTTTGCCATCGAACATACCATCGTTTGAATCAATTGAAATAGACCGCATTCGAATTTTTAGATCTTTTGAGATAATATCGGTTATTTTACTTAACATACCCGTCTCATCAACACCGGAAACTTTAATAGTAGCCTGAAACGATTGTTTGGAAGCATCTTTTGTCCATTGTGCTTTTAGAATTCTATAATTGTACTTTTCCACTAATTGCCGCGCATTAGGGCAATTTGTTCTGTGGATTTTAATTCCTTCACTTACAGTAACAAAACCAAAAACAGAATCTCCCGGAATTGGACTACAACATTTAGCCAATCTATAATCTAAATTATCAATCTTATCATCAATAATTAAATAATCGCCTTGGTAACTCGTCTCCTTTTCCTTATCAATACTTTCTTTTTGTTCAGGAATCTCTTTCTCAGTTTTTTCTTCTTTCTTATTATCAGTTAAAACATCTTTAATATCTGTAACATCGATTTTCCCAAGTGCAATCGCATAATATAAATCAACCGGAGTTTTTAGCTTATAATGTTTTAATAATCCATCAATTAATTGATCCTCAAATTTTATTTTCCAGTTTTTCAACCTTCGTTTTAATAACTCCTTACCTGTTTCGGCTTCTTTGTACTTTTCCTCACGAAGAGTTGACTTAATTTTGATTTTAGCTTTAGATGTAACTACAAAATTTAGCCAGTCAGTTTTTGGTTTTTGAGTTTTTGATGTAACAATACTTACCTGATCGCCATTCTGTAATTGTTGCTTAATAGTTACATTTTTATGATTTATCATGGCCCCAACACACTGGTTTCCGACATCAGAATGAATATCAAAAGCAAAATCGAGAACGGTTGATCCGGCTGGAAGCTTTTTTAAATCTCCGTTTGGTGTAAATACAAAAACTTCTTTATTGTAGAGATTTAATTTTAAATCGTCAAGTGTTTCGCCATTGGCAACACCATTTGTTTCAATTACTTCGCGTATTTTTTGCATCCACTGATCAATTCCCTTTTCGGCTTTAACACCTTTATATCGCCAGTGTGCTGCATATCCTTTCTCTGCAACTTCGTCCATTCGTTGTGTGCGAATTTGTACTTCGACCCACTTACTTTCCGGCCCTACAACTGTTGTATGTAATGATTCATAACCATTCGATTTTGGTATTGAAATCCAATCACGTAAACGTTTTGGATTAGGTTGATAAAAATCTGTCACAATAGAATAAGCTCTCCAGCAATCAGCTTTTTCTTTCGAAGGTTTCGAATTTAAAATAATGCGAATAGCAAAAATATCGTACACTTCCTCAAATTCCACATCCTGCTTTTTCATTTTTTGCCAGATTGAATATACAGATTTAGGACGTCCTTTTATGTCATAATCGATACCTTGTTCCTTTAATTCTTTTTCAACAGGAGTAATAAACTTTTTAATAAACCGGTTACGTTTAGCGGTTGTGTTTTTCAGTTTTTTGATTATCTCTTTATACTTCTCATTCTCGGTATACTTCATAGAGAGGTTTTCCAATTCAGATTTAATATTATATAAACCCAAACGATGAGCCAGCGGTGCATACAAAGAAAATGTTTCTAAAGAAGTTTTAATTTGATAATCTTCAGGCAAATTATTTAATCCACGCATGTGGTTCAGTAACACGGCAAGTTTAATCAATATTACACGTACATCTTCGGCCAAAGTCAAAAGCATTTGCCTGAAATTTTCAGCTTGATTTGCAGATGCTTTTGTATTGATATCAGTTATTTTAACTAATCCGTCTACAATAAGTTTAATAGTTTTATCGAATTCCTTTTCTATTTCACTTATTGTAATTTTCTTATCGATTACTGCCTGATATAATAGTGTTGCGACTACCGACCTTGTTCCCAGCCCAATCTGATTAACAACAATAATAGTAGTTTCTAAAGTACCCAGAATCGCAGGATCTCCGGATGGTGATCGCTTTTCTTCTGAAGCATCCAAAGCAACATTGAATGCTTTTCGAATTAATTCGAGCTCTTTCTTTTTAGTGAAGTTTTCTGATAACTGTAATAATTCGCGATATTTATTAATGACATTTTTTCGTTCTCTATCAGTAATCTTTCCTTCTGTCTTTTTATCGAAATTTATTTTTGGTAACATTTTTTACAGTATTTTGAAATCGTCAGCATCAAGTGCGACCGGAAATTTTTCCCTGAATAGTTTTAAATCATCTAACGATATTTCGACATTAATTATTTCATCCTTGTACTCTTTTGTCGTACCTAAAATTTCTCCCTTTGGGCCAATAACCATAGTATCACCAGAATAAGTAATTCCCTCACCATCGCCACCTATTCGATTTACTCCAACAACATAAGACTGGTTTTCTATCGCCCTGGCCTTTAATAGAGTTTTCCATACTTCCCGCCTACTCTCAGGCCAACTTGCAATATAAATCAACAGATCGTAATCATTTTGATTTCTACTCCAAACCGGAAAACGTAAATCATAACATATCAGAGGACAAATTCGCCAGGATTTATGTTTGAAAATTGTTTTGCTTTCGCCTTTAGTATAATCTTCATGTTCTTTCTCCATGCGAAATAAATGGCCCTTATCATAAGTATAATATTCTCCATTTGGAAACATTACAATAAGTCGGTTGTAATAGTTCTTATTTTCTTCAATTATAATACTTCCAATAAGAATCTTCTCAATCCTTTTAGATTGCTCCTTCATCCAATTGAATGATTTACCGTCCATATTTTCAGCCATTTTTACAGCATCCATGGTAAATCCTGTTGTAAACATTTCGGGCAAAACAACCAACTCTGAATCAGCAGGTAACTGATCAAGTTTGTTTGTAAATTGATTTAAATTCTCATCAACATTTTTCCAGGCTAATTCAGTCTGGATACAAGAAACAGTAAGATTATTTGACATTTTATTTTGTAATATATTTTTCAAAGATATAAAGATTAAAATTTTGTATTACCTTAAATATGCAGATTTTTTAACCGCTAAGTTCGCAAAGATTTTAACATGTTTTTTCTTTGAGACCTTTGCACCTGCTTAGCGTACATTGCGGTTGGGAAATTTTTACTTCTACGCCATTAAGCAGGATAAGGCCACACAATAAAATTTAGATTTCCGGCTTTCGCTACGAGACATGACAACAACCGGTTTTATTGTTCCCTGAATCAGTCCCGCTAATTCACAATCCCCGAACAACATTAAACCTTTATAAAAGCTATTTGCCGATTCAAGCGATGGAAATATTAAAGCATCTGCTTCGCCGTTAATTGGTGTTGGTACACCTTTAATTTTAACACTTTCTTTATCGCATGCTAAAAAAATATCTAACGGACCATCAATTGTACAATTTGGTATTTGTCCGCGATCAACCATTTTACAAATCTGTGTGTAATCAGTACTATAATGGAAACTATCATTTACTTTCTCAGAAGCTCCGATTAAAGCAATTTTCGGATTATCAATTCCAAACTTTTTTGTCATCTGAATGGTATAATTAACCATTGCGATTTTTTGTTTTAAATCAGGATAAGGAAGAACTGCGGTATCTGAAACAAACAAGAGTTTTTCGTATTTTGGGAGTTCAAGAGCACAAACATAAGTCATAACAGCTTTTGGAGGCAATAAACCTTTTTCTTTGTCGAGAATAGCTTTCAAAAATTTATCTGTACCAATTAATCCTTTCATTAACACATCGGCCTCATCATCACGAACCATACGCACTGCTTCCTCAGCTGCCAATGCATGATCCGGAATATCAACAATTTGAAAAGATTCAGGTTTAGCATTTTTACCAATCAATGCTTCTTTAATTTTACTTTTGTTACCGATAAAAATTGGTGTTGCAAAACCTCTTTCCTGAGCTTCGATAAGTGCTCCGATAGTATTTTCATCTTCAGCAACTGCAACTGCAATTTTTTTATTTAAACCCGACTCGCACAAATGTTGCACCATTTGATCCAATGAGGTAATTGTATCCATATCTTAATATTTAGTCACTAGTAATCGGTTAAAATTATAATGTTTTATATTTCGTACCTACGGCACTTTTTTTATTTTTTGGAAACATCAGTTCTACAAATATTTAGCACCTACGGTGCTTTATATTAGCCTCGTTAGAGGCGATATATTTGTAGTAAAATGATTAATATTGAAACAGAGCCCCGTAGCGGGCGATATATTATTAACATTTAGAAAACAGGCAATTTTAAGC
>JAUWQL010000131.1 GCA_030611105.1 Bacteroidales bacterium | reverse complement strand
GCTGTTGGGACAGTATACAAAACGCTTGAAACTTATGTCGAAAAGGGGATTGTTAAAAAGGTAAAAACAGATAGAGATATTATGCGTTACGATGCTGTTTTAGATAAGCACCATCATTTATATTGTATTGAATCGGAAAGAATAGAAGATTATTACGATGATGATTTAAATAAAATGATTAAAGACTATTTCAAGAGAAAAGAGATTAAAAATTTTAAAATAGAAGATATCAAATTACAAATTATAGGAAACTTTTTAAATTAATATTAACACAAAATTCAAAAAAATGGAAGAAAAATTAGAACAGCAAGAAGTAATTTCAATGCCACGTATTGGCGATGCTGCACCGGAATTTAAGGCAGTAACAACTCAGGGAGAAATAAATTTTCCATCAGATTATAAAGGAAAATGGACAATCTTATTTAGTCACCCTGCAGATTTTACACCAGTTTGTACCTCGGAGTTTATGACATTTGCTCGTATGGAAAAGCAATTTAACGAAGCAAATTGTGATCTTATAGGTTTATCTATTGATGGATTATATAGCCATATTGCATGGTTGCGTACTATTAAAGAAAAAATAGAGTATAAAGGAATGAAGGATATCGAGGTTAAATTTCCTTTAATTGAAGATATCAAAATGGACGTTGCTAAGAAGTACGGTATGATTCAACCTAACGAAGATAGTACAAAAGCAGTAAGAGCTGTATTTTTTATCGATCCTAAAGGAATAATTCGTGCAATTATTTATTATCCATTAAGCTTAGGTCGTAATTTCGATGAGCTTTACAGGGCTCTTATTGCTATGCAAACGTCAGATGAATTTGGAGTAGCTACACCGGCTGACTGGCGTCCGGGCGATGATGTAATTGTATCACCTGCAGGATCATGTGGAATGGCGGAGGAGCGTATGGAAAGTAAGGATATGAAATGTGAAGACTGGTTCTTCTGTACTAAAAAGTTAGATAAAGATGAAGTACTGAATAAAATTCTGAAAAAGTAACTTTTTAAAGAAAATTGTTCTAAAGAGAGGGTGTTTATTTTAAGCACTCTCTTTTTTGTTAACAACAAATCAATATTTTAATATTTTTTTATAAATTTACTATCCTTTTTAATATTCTTTATATGAAAGTTTTGGGTTTATTATTTACTGCTTTTATTTCTGTTTTATTGTTTTCGTGTAATAACAAGGATTTAAACAATAACAAACAATCAATCGAAAAGTATTGGGAAACACTTGATTCAAGTGGATTTTCTGTTTATTTGGGTAGTGCGATAAAAAAACAACAGATTTTTACAAATGCGATAACTGCAGATTTGGAAACCGATGAAGTTGCAAGTGAACCTGGAGTTGATGCTGCCGATGATCCTGCTATTTGGGTAAATACAGAGTATCCTGAAAAAAGTTTAATACTTGGTACTAATAAAAAAGGTGGTGTTCATGTTTATGATTTGAATGGAAAGGAACTACAATATGTACAGCCCGGTTGTATTAATAATATCGATTTAAGAGATGATTTTGTTTATAACGAACAAAATGTTGTTTTAGTTGCAGGTAGTAACTGTAACTTAAATTCTGTTTCAGTGTTTTATATTGATAAAAAGACTCTTACATTATCGGATACAATTTTGAATATAAAATCATCGGTTGATTTTGTGTACGGACTTTGTATGTATAAAAGTGCAGTAAGTGGAAAATATTATGTATTTGTAAATGGAGAAGGAGGAGAAGTTGAACAATGGGAATTGAATTCTCAAAATGGAGATTTAAGTGCTGATCTTGTTCGTAATTTTAAGGTTAGTAGTAAACCTGAAGGAATGGTTGCCGACGATAAGGAAGGAATTTTATATATTGGAGTTGAAGAAGAAGGGATTTTAAAGCTAAATGCTGAACCCGAATACGAATTCGAAATCAAGTGGATAAATGGTAGTAACCCAACAGATCGTTCATTTGTATCTTCGGATATTGAGGGACTTGCATTATACAAAACCAATGAAAAAACTTATCTTATAGCATCAAGCCAGGGAAATTTCTCCTTTGCTGTTTTTGAAATAGGCGAAACAGATAAATACATATTTAGCTTTGTAATTGATGATGGTGAAATTGACGGAGTTATTGAAACAGATGGTATTGAAGTTGTTAATTTCCCTCTTAATGAAAACTTTCCAAAAGGAATGCTGGTAGTACATGATGGATATAATTTTAGTAAGGATACTTTAATAAATCAGAATTTCAAATACATTTCCTGGGAAAAAATCGAAACATTAATAAATAATCAATAGATTACATTTGTTTATCAATCTGCAAATCAGTAGTTTGTAGATTAATTTATTTAATAATTTGATTAAGTTCTATTTTTACGCTATTTTGAGAATAATTAGCAAAAGTATTTATGATAGAATTCGGTCAAGTATTAATTGTTCTTTTTGCATTTATCTGGGTTGTTATTGCCAGTAACCAGGTAGCTAAATTCTTTCAGAAAATTAAATTCCCGTTAATTACAGGTTTTCTTTTATCAGGTATACTTATAGGGCCGTATGGTTTGGATTTAATTCATATTGATTCAATTGGTAAATTAGATTTTATTAACTATACTTCTCTTGCTTTTATCGCTTTTGCTGCTGGTGCTGAACTTTATCTTAAAGAGATACGAAATAGTATTAAAAGTATTATCTGGAATACTTTTGGACAATTAGTGGTTACTTTTATTCTTGGGTCATTATCCATGTATTATATTGCCGATATTGTTCCTTTCATGCAAGGAATGTCTCATGAGTCAAAGATAGCTGTATCAATTTTAACAGGAACTATATTTGTTGCACGATCTCCTTCATCTGCAATCGCTGTAATTAATGAAATGCGGGCAAAAGGCCCTTTCACCAAAACGGCTATAAGTGTTACTGTGATTAAAGATGTATTAGTTATATTACTATTTACAATTTGTTTGTCAATAGCAAGTATATTGATTCATGGAACCGATTTTCATTTAGATTTCATTGCTTATTTAATTTTTGAGTTAGTACTAACATTTATATTGGGGTTTATTCTTGCAAAAATTATTGAAGGTTTACTAGCGGTTCCGGTATCTGATTATATAAAAGCTATTTTTATTTTAATACTTGGATTTGGCGTTTATGAATTTTCTCATTTTTTACGTGATAATACTTTCTCTTTTCTTCCATTTGAATTGTTAATTGAGCCCTTACTGGTTTGTATTATTGCAAGTTTTTGGATTACCAATTATAGTAAGATGAGACTTGATTTTCATAAAATTATTGGAGATGCAGGTCCTTTAGTGTATGCTGCTTTTTTTACTCTTACAGGTGCTACACTGTCAATAGATATTTTAATAAATACCTGGACTATTGCGCTTATAATATTTTTTATTCGTTTAATTACCATGATAATAGGAGCTTTTATTGGAAGTACTTTGGCCAAAGATCCAAAAATACACAAGCGAATAGGATGGATGCCTTATGTTACTCAAGCTGGTGTTGGATTGGCCTTAGTGTTTGAAGTTGTTGAAGTTTTTCCGGATTGGGGCGGTCAGTTTGCAACAATAATAATTGCGGTAATAGTATTAAATCAACTAATAGGACCGCCTCTTTTTAAGTGGGCTATTAAATTGGTTGGCGAAAGTCATCTCCCTTCGAAATCTTCAGACAGAACCAATAAGACTGCTCTAATTTTTGGTTTAGAACACCAATCTTTGAGTTTAGCAAAGGAATTACAACATGATCATTATACGGTTGAAATTGCTTCTGTCGAAAGAAGAAAAAATATTCAACATATTGCAGATATAAAAATTCATTTTTTAGAAGGATTAAGTGTAAAATGTCTTAATGCAATTAATATAAAAAAGTTTGAAACTATAATTTTGATGTTATCTGATGATGAGAATTATAAAGTGTGCGAATTAATCTACGAACACATTGGAACTAAAATGATTATTGTTCGTTTGTTTGATTCAATTTATGCAGACAAATTTCATGAGCTCGGAGCATTAGTTGTTGATCCTGCCACAGTTATTAGCAAATTAATCGAGCAATTTGTACGTTCTCCTATTTCTGCTTCATTTATATTTGGCGAGGATGATAACAAAACTATGGTTGACATTAAAGTGCAGGATAAAAACTTACATGGAATTGCTTTACGTAATTTACGACTACCTTCGGATGTCCTTATTTTATCTGTAAAAAGAAAAGGACAAATGCTTATTTCTCATGGATATACCAGGCTAAGAAAAGGAGATATTGTAACAATGGTTGGATCTGTGGAAAGTCTGGAGGATTTAAGTTTGCAATTCGAAGAATAGCTACATCATTCCGGACTTTTGATTTTTTACTAACCAGATTTGGGGTCACTTCATATTTCTGTGGGATAAAAAAATTTAGCATAAATTTTAGCTACTCTGTATAAAAAGAAAATCTTGGTTAATAAATTAGTCCAAAAGTTTTATTTTAGGATTACTTCACCCTCCGTCCTCCTGCCCGTCCGGCAGGCGGGTCGGACACCTCCCTCAAGGGAGGACTTCTAATTTAATATCAATTTTAATCGAAGTAAGTATCCCCTTGAGGGGATTATAGGGGTGAATTGCATGCATTTGATAATTTAGAAACTTCTTGTTCTATAATGGTCAGAACCATTAATAGGTTATTTAAAACAGCTCCATCTTCAAAACGCAAAACTGTAAAACCAGCTTGCTCTAATTTTTTTTGACGAGTTAAATCTTTTTCTTCTGCTCCATCAACTAAATGACTAGCACCATCGGTTTCTATAATTAACATCAATTCAGGACACATAAAATCTGCAATAAAATTCATAATCGGTCTCTGACGTAAAAATTTATAACCTTGGATTCGATTCTTCAATGCAAATTTCCAAAGGTATGCTTCAGCTTTAGTCCCTTTTCTACGTAATGTCCTGGCTCTATCCCGAAGATTAATATTGTACAAATAATTATTCTTTTTTGTTGCTTTTTGCATTACAAGGAGATTAATTCTGAAAATTACGATATTTTCTGGTAATTCATCCTCCGTTTCCCGATAATAATGGATACGAACATCCTCTCAAGTCTGCCTGTTTTGTAAGGAAGAAAACAACTTAATATTTTTACTGAGTTACAAATTGCATAATAATCCCACAATTATTTAAAGTGATCCCATATTTTCCATTCACCCCGATTTTTACAGAATATTGTTTCCATTATTTCGGTTCTAAAAGATCATTTAATAAGTCAACTGTTTCTTTAGAGAAAAATTCATAACTCGTTTTTTTATAACTATCAAGACTATTTTTATAACGGTCTATTTTATTAATAATTTTCTCAATTTCTTTGCTGCTTAGATTTTGACCTACTTCTTCTATAATAGCCCTTCTGTAATTTAAATTTCCATTTAAATGTATAATATCATTTATATATTCTTTATGTGTTCTTGGCCAGTTATCATATAATTCAAAACCCCAGTCATTAAACGAAATATTATTTGTAAGCTCTATTATTTCTGTTATTGATACATCATTTTGTTTTGGGATTAATTCTTTAGTAAATAAGCTTATTTCACCTGTTTTCAAATCAAACAGGTTTAATTTATTATTTGCCCTATATGCTACTTTATCATTGTTTATCCAGTATATAGGAATAAATGCCGTGTTTGTTTCTAATTTTTTAATAATTTGATTCTTATTTTCAGCAATCATTAAATGCCATATCTCAACACCTAATGAATCTCTTTTTAAATATATAATTTGATTTTCGTCATTTGATAATTCCTGACAATATCCGTCGTAAACAAAGTGTTCTAATTTTTCACTTTCAAAATCATATTTATAAATCCCCATATATTTATCATACAGAATTTTAAATAATTCGCTTTTTGTTGAATATTTTATTCTCCAAGCCCAACCTGCTAAAGGACAGACACCAAAAATTAAACTATTATTTTGAAGAGATAAATTAAAAGTCCAGGAACCAAATGGCAGGTTCCCAAAATCAAATATCTTTTCTAAAATTTGATTTTCCGTATTGTAGGAATAAAGACTTACATTTTTAAAAATTATTTTTTGTGTTCCTCCATCAGGAAACCGGCTAATTCCTTTTGGTGGTTGCCCGACCTGTAATGAATGAAAAAAGAATACATGGCTGGAATCCTGACTTATTTTTCCTGATTTAAAGTTTGAATGAATTATAATATAATCTTCGTAACAACTGGTAAAAATAAAGCTTATTAATATCAGGCTTAGAACTTTGCGTAAAAAAGAATAGCTCATTTTTTTAGTTTTAGGCCTTCAAATTAAAAAAATGAACTAAACTTTCAAAATTTATTATTGTAGTTATTTACAATTTCAGCTTGTTTTCTTATAAATAATGGCCACAATTGTTTTATCATCACCACCCATATTTACAGTCATTCCATAAGGGCGATCCGAAGGAATTTCAATCTGCGCTTCACCGGCTTTCCCTGTTAACTGTTCCCATATTGTTACAGCCTGATGAACGCCTGTGCCACCTGTTGGATGTCCCCAGCCAATTAAACCACCTGTTGTATTCATAGGGAATTTGCCTTTTCGGGAAGTATTTCCTTCAATAACAAAATCTGCACCTTCTCCTGGTTTTGCTAAACCTAAAGCTTCAACCATTAATATTCCGGCTACTGTAAAACAATCATGTACTTCAATAGTTGCTACATCATTTATAGTAATACCGGCATTTTTTAAAGCTTCTTGTGCTGCTAATTGAGCAGTACTTAGTTTTGTAGAATCTTCAGGTTGTTCAGTAAGATTATCGACCTTTAACGAAAAACCAACAACTTCAACTGCTTCAGATTTTGGTACTCCAACCTTTTTAAGGCCTTCCTCAGAAAGAATCGCTATAGCTGATGCACCATCAGATACTTTAGAACAATCAAATACATTCAAATGGTCTGTAAAAGATCTAGGATTTGGTTCAGTTAATCCAACTTTTTCCAAATCAACTGTTTTATTATCATATTCCTGTGCAGTAGGGCATAAGCGCGCATTTTCGATAGCATTTTTATACCATATAGCAAAGGCTTTTCGTGCTTTATCACGACCGTATTTTTCGTAATATGCCCCGGCACGATTACTGAACTGACCGGGAAAAAAGTATGCGTGTCCATCTTTTCTGTCTTGAAACCAACCTGCTCCTGCAAGTATATCAGCTCCATAAATGGCTTTAACAGAATTCTGAACTTCAACTCCTAGACTTAAAACTACATCGGCTGATTCTGATAATACCGATTTTATTCCTGAGATTAGGGATAATCCTCCTGATGCACAAGCTCCTTCGACCCTTAGTGATGGTTTATATCGGAGCCCATCGTCAATCATTGGCATAAATGCTCCAAGATGAGCTTGTTTTACAAAACGGCTTGCTATAAAATTACCAACTACACCTTCATCTACATTTTTAGCTCCGTTAATCATTTTTAACGTTCCTTGTCCGGCTTCTTTTATATAATGTTCAATTCCCGGTCTTGGCTTTTTAGGATGAAATTCTTTTCTTCCGGTTCCCAATGAAATCGTATTATATCCTGCGGTCATATATATTTTTCTTTTCATCGTAGTAGTTTTTTAATTTTATTAAATTTATTTGTTAAAATAATTATTAATAGGACCATATGCATGGAAAAAACCTGTTAGCATAACAGTGTTTACGTGATCTTCTTTATCAGTAACTTTATCAGAAACTAACTTCAATCCAATATTTTTGGAGTTAGTTACATAATCTCTTGTAAGTTTTGCTCCCAATGTATCCATGCCTTTTAACTCATTAAAATACTCTGTCAGGACTTTGTCTTTACCTTTATTTCCGATAACTGATTTCCAGGGTTGATGCGTTGTTGGTAAGGAACCCAACATTTTATCTACTTTGTCTTTGAAATCATCTATTTTAACGTAATCTTTCTTTTCAGGATCGTAAACAGCAACCACCTTTCCTTTCTCGTATGATAAAATTCCTGCTTTTTGTGATCCATCGGAATTCTGACCACCTTTAACGTTCAAATCATTAAGCTTATCAATAAGCTTGCTTTGTAAATCAGGTTCATTTAACCTTGGTTTCATTACAAACATAATTTTCTGACAAACATCAAGTCCAACATAATCCATCAACTGGAAAATCCCCATTGGTCTTATCATAAAATCCTGACTTACCTTATTGACTGCATAAATCGCTTCGGTAAACGACATTTCATTCATTAAACTTTCTGCCTGTTTAATGCCAAATAAAATATCGCGCATAAAATGCCCGTTACCTATAAAACCTGCTTTATCGTTAGAAGGAACAATTATTTTTCTTAATTTTTTTGCATATTCGTGTGCAAAATCAATAAGTTCTTTATTTGTGTTTTTAGTTACAATTAATTCGACAAGTTTTTGTACAGCAGGAGGATTGTAAAAATGGAATCCCAATATTTTACCGTTTATATTAGCATCAGTATCCAGTTCGTTAATCGGAACCGACGATGTATTTGTAAAGAACCACGGATCATTATTATTGTTTGCAAGAATTTGCTTTATCAATTTAACTTTTAAATCAGAATTTTCGATTATGGCTTCAAAAATTAAACCTGAATCATAAGCAGATTCAATACTTGTGCTTGTGTGTACAATTTTTAAAACATCATCAATATACTGATCTATGATTTCACCGTTTTCGATTAAGTTTTTATTGTCTTTATAAACAGATCGCAGAAGTCCAACCTTTTTCTCGGCTATTTTTCTTACCTGTGTTTTTAAAAATCCGTAAAGACCGGTAAGGGCTGCCGGTGATACATCAATTGCATTTAATGCAAAATTCTTTGAATTGTTTTCAGGTTTTAACTGCAAATCAGCCATTTCGACTGCAGTAAGCAATAAAATACCTGATCCCATTTTACCTGCTGCACCTAGTACCGTTACATTTTGTAGTTTTGCTTCGTAATTCATAAAAATTATTTTTAGATTATTATACTAATTCTTTTTTAAAATGTCATCCCGATATTTATCGGGATGGTATTTTTAAGATTAGAATTGTTAATGCCGATGCAATTTCAAAGGAGTATTTGGATTCCAATTTGGATGAACAAATACGACATTTAGAAATGCAATCGGTATTATTTCCAGTTTGGTTTTCTTTTTTCGAGAAATGCTTTCATACCTTCAGGTCCGTCACTTTCGAAAAGTTTTGAGAATTCAGTGCTTTCAAGATCATAAGCTTTGTTAAGATCAATCTGATAACCATTGCGAACCACTTTTTTTAATGTCTTAATTGCATTAGGTCCATGTTGAGTAATTTTTTTAGCGATTTTCAACGCCTCGTTCATTAATTCATCTGCTTCAGTTACTTTTTGAACAATACCCATTCTTAATGCCTCATTGGCATCAATCATTTGTCCTGTTAACTGAAGAAATAAAGTGTTTCCTAATCCTGATAATCTTGATAGTCTTTGTGTGCCGCCATAACCTGGAATTAATCCTAAGCTGACTTCCGGCAATCCGAACTTACCATAATTGTTTGATATTCTAAAATCGCAGGCCAATGCAAGCTCACAACCACCACCTAAAGCATAACCATTAACTGCAGCTATTACAGGAATATCAAGATTTTCAAGTCGCATAAAAGTATCTTGTCCTGTTTTTGAAAACTGAAATGCTTCTTTTTTAGTCATGTTCTGCATCTCTGCTATATCCGCTCCCGCAACAAACGCTTTCCCGTCGCCGGTAATTACAAGAACCTTAGCTTCATTATTTTTAGTAATAGAATCAAGATAAGAGTTTAATTCTTTAAAAAGAATACTATTTAATGCATTCAAGGATTCAGGTCTTGAAATTGTAAGAATAGCAATTTCACCTTCCAGTTTTGTGTTAATAGTTGAATAGCTCATAAATTATTTAATTTAATAAGTATTGTATTGATTAAGTGAAAATTAGTGGGAGTTATTATCAAGTTATTTACTTTCATATTTTAACATATATATGCTTATAATAAAGCATACAAGATAAAAAAATGTTTTCGATTATTAATAAGATTGTAAGAACAAATTCTATATCTTGGGAATATGCAATTGTTACTTAGGTAAATACAGCAGATAAAATAATTATTCAGAAAGTCAATTTTTAAAATTATAAATCACTAGTAACCGGTTAAAATTATAATGTTTTATATTTCGTATCCCGAATCACCTTGCCTGCCTGCAGGCAGGAGTTCGGGACAGGCTCTACAACACTTTTTTTATTTTTCGGAAATCAATTCTACAAATATTTAGCACCTACGGTGCTTTATATTAGCCTCGTTAGAGGCGATATATTTGTAGTAAAATGATTAATATTGAAACAGAGCCCCGTAGCGGGCGATATATTATTAACATTTAGAAAACAGGCAATTTTAAGC
>JAUWQL010000178.1 GCA_030611105.1 Bacteroidales bacterium | reverse complement strand
TTACTTAGATGAATTCTCGTTTAGAATAAATAGATCTATTTACAAGCAAACAATATTTCACAAAATAATGGAGAGGGTTGTTCAAAGTGAGCATTTGTCTTATAGTACAATAATTGTTGCAAATAAGTAAACACCCCTATTTATTAAAATACACATTTCTACCTGTCAACAGACAGGCTTGTGCGTTTTTTCAACATGCAAGAATGCATGTTGTACTTTATTTAAAATTTCGGATAAACTTCCCCTTTTGCAGCTTTAAGGGTATTTTGTAACAATGAAACGATGGTCATTGGTCCAACACCGCCCGGAACAGGAGTTATATATTCAGCTTTTTCGGCTACTTCATCAAATTTTACATCACCTAAAAGTTTCCAGCCCGATTTGGTTTTGTCTGATTTTACTCTGGTAATTCCAACATCAATAACTGTTGCTCCTTCTTTTACCATATCGGCAGTTAAAAATTCAGCCTTTCCCAAAGCTGCAATAATTATATCGGCTCTTGAAACAACTTCTTTTAAATTCTTTGTACGACTATGTGTTAATGTTACTGTAGCATTTCCCGGGTTTGCCTTTTGGCTCAATAAAATACTAATTGGCTTACCTACAATATTACTTCGACCAATAACCACAACATCCTTACCTGAAGTTTCAATATTATATCGCTTAATGAGCTCAATAATTCCAGCTGGTGTTGCAGAAACGTAAGCTGGTAAACCAATAACCACGCGACCTATATTAATTGGATGAAAACCATCCACATCTTTCTTAGGATCAATGGCTTCAATGATTTTTTGTTCCGAAATATGTTTTGGCATCGGTAACTGAACAATAAAACCATCAATATCGGGATTATCATTTAGTTCATGAACTTTTCTTAAAATAGTATCTTCGGCTATATCATCTTCGAAACGCAAAACTGTTGAATCAAAACCAACTTGTGTACAAGCTTTTTCTTTATGGCCAACATAGGTTTCACTGGCTCCATCATGACCAACTATAATTGCTGCTAAATGAGGGATTTTACCACCTTGTTTTTTTATTTGTTGAACTTCGTTAGCAATTTCTTCTTTAATTTCGTTTGCTATTTTTTTACCATCTATAAGTTTCATGCTGTTGAGTTTTTTGTTTTGTAAACATATTAAGATTAAGAAAGTTCAATTAACGATCCTCAAGTATAGAGCATACTAAAATATTTATCCTGCTTTATTAATCAAATTAGATATTTTATCAACGTGAACACTAAATATCAATCCGAATTCCATTATTCATTATTTGATTAACTATTGGAATGTTATAGTCGAATTCATCTTTAGTAAAAGCGTGAGGTTCTATTATCGTTTCTTCTCCTTTTCGAATTACCATTAAACAAACTTCTGTATCAAACGATTTTACAACACCTTCGTTTAAGACAATTGCAATATCCACATCACTATTATCATGTTGAGTTCCTTTAGCATAAGAACCAAACAACCAAGCTTCAGAAAAATCAATTTCTGAACTTTTAACTTTCTGAAGATATTTTTTACTTAATTTTATAGCATCGTCTTTATCCATAATCGACATTCTTTTATTTTTTCAATCCATTCTTTAGTAAATTCGTCCGTACAGAGTTTATAAAAACTTTGCTTATAATCATCATACCTGGCTTTGATATTAAATCTTGAAATACTGTCCAACACAATTTCCATTTTTGAATCTAATTCAATTTCTGCTTTTTCAATAATCCGACGCAGATCATGAATCAAAGGAGGATATTCATCTTTTGAATGAACATATAATGCCTTCAACAACTTTTCAATCACTAAATGTCCCATAAACAAAGCCCAATTATTATTGTTAGTTTGATATAGGTCAATCATTGTCTTGAAATCTTTATCAGAGCTATCAATCCAATGATTAATTAGTTTTTCTTTGTCAAATTCATCTTTCATTTACTGGATTCATAAAATTTAATAATACTTAAAGATAAGCTTTTTATAGATATTTTCATTATTTAATAGTCTGCTATATCACAATGTATGAATTTACCTTACTCCTTGCATTTTATTCATTAATCCTGCCATTCCTTTACCGTCTTTCATCATTTTCATCATTTTCTTTGTTTCGTCAAACTGTTTAATGAGGCGATTTACTTCCTGAATATTGTTTCCACTTCCCATTGCAATTCGTTTTCTTCTGCTTCCGTTCATAAGTTTTGGATTTTCTCTTTCTGTGGGAGTCATTGATTGAATGATTGCTTCGATGCCTTTAAACGCATCATCATCAACATCCATATTTTTCATCATTTTGCCCATTCCGGGGATCATCCCGGCTAAATCTTTAAGATTACCCATTTTTTTTATCTGACCAATCTGCGCTAAGAAATCATCAAAATCAAACTGATTTTTAGCAATTTTCTTACTAAGTTTTCGAGCTGCTTCCTGATCATATTGTTCTTGTGCTTTTTCAACCAGCGAAACCACATCACCCATACCCAAAATACGATCAGCCATTCGATCCGGATGAAAAACATCGATTGCATCCAATTTTTCTCCAGAACCAATAAATTTAATTGGTTTATTTACAACCGAACGAATAGATAAGGCAGCACCACCACGAGTATCACCATCTAACTTAGTAAGTACAACACCATCGAAATCAAGGCGATCGTTAAATTCTTTAGCTGTATTAACTGCATCCTGGCCAGTCATTGAGTCGACCACAAATAATGTTTCGTGTGGATCGATAGCTTTATTTATTGCAGCTATCTCGTTCATCATTTCTTCATCAATAGCCAAACGACCAGCGGTATCGACAATTACCAGATTTTGCCCATCTTTCTTTGCTTGTTTTACCGCATTTTTAGCAATTTTTACAGGATCCTTACTTCCTTCTTCGCTATAAACAGGAACATTTATCTGTTCACCTAATATTTTTAACTGTTCAATAGCAGCAGGACGGTAAACGTCACATGCAACTAATAATGGATGTCTTTGTTTTTTTGATTTTAAATGATTAGCTAATTTCCCCGCAAACGTTGTTTTACCGGAACCTTGCAGACCGGCAATTAAAACAACCGTAGGGTTACCTTTTAAGTTAACATCGGTTGATTGTCCACCCATAAGCTCGACAAGCTCATCATGAACAATTTTAATCATCATTTGCCCCGGGTTAACCGCATTTAACACATTCTCACCAAGTGCTTTTTCTTTAACTGTATCGGTAAATATTTTAGCTATTTTATAATTAACGTCAGCATCCAGCAATGCACGACGTACATCTTTTAAAGTTTCAGCTATATTTATTTCTGAAATTCGTCCCTGCCCTTTTAATATTTTAAAGGATTTCTCTAATCGTTCTGATAAATTCTCAAACATATATTTTAATATTTTTACTCTTTACAAAATTAAAACTTTAATTAATCCTTTCAAACAAATCTGGTTGTACTACAAAATCCACTTTTAGTGTTTCTTTGAGTCTTGGTGATTTTGTGGCTATAAAAATTCTTGCCACTAAGACACAAAAACACAAAGTATGCACAAAGATTATAAGTTAACTTAATAGAGTATATCATTTTAAGAGTATTTTGTCATATAAAAACAAATCTACATTCGGTCAGGAACATTAATTCTCAATAATCCCATTCCTGATTTTATAATTTCACCAAGCTGTTTTGAAAGATGTAATCTGAATTCAGAAATACTTTTATCATCCTCACCCAAAATAGGATGATCGTGATAAAACTGATTAAATTCTTTTGCCAGATCATATATATAGTTTGCAATTTGTGCCGGACTATAATCATTAGCCGCTTCTTTTAGCACTTCGGGGTAACTATAAATTAGCTTAATAAGTTGCAATTCTTTGTTCGATATTTTTATTTTCGAATTAAGCTCAATTGGCAATTTCATCCCTTTATCATTTGCTTTCCTTATTATAGATTGAATTCTGGCAAAAGTGTATTGAATAAAAGGTCCTGTATTACCATTAAAATCGATTGATTCTTTTGGATCAAATGTCATGGTCTTTTTAGGATCGACTTTTAATATAAAATATTTCAAGGCTCCCAAACCTATTGTTTCTATTATTTGTTTCTCTTCAGAATCAGAATATCCCTCTAGTTTTCCTAACTCACGCGACATTTCTTCAGCTGTCAAGGTCATTTCGTTCAATAAATTATCGGCATCAACAACCGTACCTTCGCGCGATTTCATTTTACCTTCTGGTAACTCAACCATTCCATAAGACAAATGATGTAAGTATTCAGACCAGCTAAATCCTAATTTCCCCAATATAATTTTAAGTACCTGAAAATGATAATTTTGCTCATTTCCAACAACATATATAGCTTCATCAGCATTATAATCTGTAAAACGTTGATGTGCCGTACCTAAATCTTGAGTCATATAAACAGAAGTCCCATCAGAACGCAACAAGATTTTCTGATCAAGTCCTTCCTTAGTTAAATCGACCCAAACAGAACCATCTTCTTTTTTAATAAGAACTCTTTCTTTTAATCCTTCCTCAACTAACTTTTTACCCAGTTTGTATGTTTTCGATTCAAAATATGTTTTATCGAAATCAACTCCCAGATTTTTATAAGTAATATCAAAACCTTCAAGTACCCAATGGTTCATCTCTTTCCAAAGAGAGATTATTTCCGGATCTTTTGCTTCCCATTTACGTAACATTTCCTGAGCTTTAAGAATTAAAGGTGCATTTTTCTTGGCATCTTCTTCTGTTTGGCCTTTTGAAACAAGTTCTTCAATTTCTTTTTTGTATTCTTGATCGAATTTTACATAAAAATCACCAACTAAGTGGTCTCCTTTTCTTTTAATTCTATCTGGAGTAATATTAGTGTTCAATAATTCCTTAATAACTTCTAAAGATTCTACTTTTTTTCTTTGCCTCTTAATTCTTTTTCTTAATAAATCTTTAAAAGTTGATTTATTAATAAATTGATCAACATTATCTATTATATATTTAAGTTGTTCACAGGAATTACCTCGATTTCTAATCTTTTTAAAAATTATTTTTAATTCACTTCGATATTCGTTCCCACCTAATTTGGATCGTACATTCCCAGTTTTATAGCCACTGATTATTTTTGTACAATACTTTTCAATTTCTTTACAAAATTGAACATATTCTTTAGGATAGTTATTTTTGTTCAAGTATGATCTATAATTTGAATCTAAATTATTTATAGGAATCCAATTTAAATATGAATTTATTTCTCCCCATTTTTGCCAAGCAAGCATCGATTTACAAATATGTATACCTCTATCATTTACAAGGTTAACCTTATAAACTTTATCACCTTGTGATTCAATTATTTTGGCAACAGAATATCCCAATAAATTATTTCTGATATGACCTAAATGAAGTGGTTTATTAGTATTCGGAGATGAATATTCAATTAAAATAGTTTTTGGGTTTTCCTTGTTCTTAATAAATCCGTAATTATCGTCTTGTACTACGGTGTTTAAATACGAAATCCAAAAGATTTTATCGATAGAAAGATTTAAAAAACCTTTGATTACATTAAATTCACTAATTTGCTCAATATTATCTTTTAAATATTCTCCTAATTCGTTGGCAGTTTGTTCCGGTGGTTTTTTCGATACTCGCAACAATGGAAAAACAACCAAAGTAAAATCACCATCAAAATCTTTTCTTGTTTTCTGAATCTGAATTAATTTCTCATCGGGTGTTTGTTTATATAATTTCCCAACAGCATTTAAAACAGCTTTTTTCAACATTAACTCAATATCCATGATATAAAATAACCCTTATATTTTAGTGTTGTATTATACCGTTTATTATTCAAAATGCCATATTTGTGAAAAACAAATATGGATTGAATATATAACGGCATTAACCATTCTAAACTTCAAAATATAGTTAATGATATTTTGAAGAAGAATTGGTATTACCTGAAAATTCAGCGCACAAAGGTAAGCTCAAATTATACATAATACAAATTTATTAGGCAGACTTCTGATGCCTAGATTCAAGATGCAAGTGCAACATTTTTGTTAAAACTACTTAAAAAAACAAATAAAGGGGTTTTGAAGCCCAATTTTTTTCTTGGTCGTTTATTGATTTTCATGTTTATTTCATTGATTTCCATGTCCGTAATGTTTTTAAAAATGGATTTTTTAGGGATATATTGCCTTACCAATTTATTTGTATTCTCACTTAAGCCCCTTTCCCATGAAGAGTATGGATGGGCAAAATAAAATTTAGCTTCAAGTTTTTTTGCCATTACTTGATGTTCGGCAAATTCAAGTCCGTTGTCTGAGGTAATGGTGAACACCTTACTTTTAAATGGTGCTAAGAGCCTAACTACTGCCTTGGCAAGTTCTACAGCATCTTTACCATTTAATTTTTTCATAAGAAAGAAACCTGACTTCCTCTCAACAATTACAACAATTGCACCTTTATGATTTTTACCAATAATTGTATCAATTTCCCAATCTCCAAAACGCAATTTATCATCGACAATTTTAGGGCGAAAGTCAATGAAAACCCTGTTTGTAATTCCCCTGCTGGCTTTCCCTGAACCATATCGTTTCCGGTATTTTTTGTTTCCAGTACGCAAATGTTTGTACAAGGTGCCACCTTTGAATTTATTATCCCAAATAAATTGATAAATGCGCTCATGGCTGACCATTTCAATACTATTGTCATCGCAGTACCCTTTTATTTGCTCGGGTGACCATTGCTCATTGGTGAGTTTTTGCGTTATGAACTTTTCCATTGAAAGGTTCATTTTCCTTTGTGCTGAAAAACGTTCTTTACGCTCATCTGACAACTCTTGTGCGAAAGAACCATTGTAACCTCCACGCTTTTGCTTATTACGTTTTAACTCCCGATAAAGGGTACTTCTATCAACTCCCAATTGGGCTGTAATTGCAGATTTATTTACACCTGCCTTTAATAATGCTTCTAATTTGTATCTTTGCTCTTGGGTAAGATGTTTATAAACTTTGCTCATACACAACAGATTTTTTGCGAAGGTAATGGGGCATGCCCCATTACCTTCAATTATTATCTAATCTGTTGCACTTACTA
>JAUWQL010000134.1 GCA_030611105.1 Bacteroidales bacterium | reverse complement strand
TTCCATCCCTCCGTAACGTTGTCGCCATTTATAAAAGGATGCTCGACTAACTCCATGTTCTCGAGTAATTTCTTCTACTGATTTGCCATTATCATACTCCTTAAGAATATTGGCAATTTGTTGTGGGGTAAATCTTTTCTTCTTCATAATTACAGTTTAAAATTAATACTAATTTGTCTACTTTTAAACTGTCAAGTTTTTGGGGAAGCTTACAGTGGTTAATTGTAATTTTTGTTTTTCTACTTATTATTTGTGTGGAATTAGCTTATTTATATTTCACAGACCGTTTAAATTATCTTTTTAAGTTGGAGTGGGATTTATTACTTGATAATCTCTCTAAACTTGAAAAATGGTTTTTATCAGGTTCTATTCTATCTATAATAATATTAGGTATGATTATAAATTGGTTGTCAAAATTATTTTTTAAAAATATTGATAAGAAAATAATTGAAAATGTTGATAATTCAATAAATCAAACTCACAGCGGAACGAGTGATAATATTGGAAGAGACAAAATTGAAAACATTAAAAAAATAAACTCATTTGCATTAGACGGAAACAATAATCTAGTTATTCAGGGTGTAGATAAGTGTAATGTTACTGTAAATATTAATATACCATTTAATGAATTTGCGCTTAAATTTACGAAGGAAAAAGACCGAAAAATTGAAGGTTTATACCAAAGTATTAAAGAACTTCGGCAACTTAGTACATATAAAGATACTGATATACTCAATTTATCTCATCAAATAGAAAAATTAAAAAACGAGAAAGAAACAATAGGAAATCAAGTACAAAATTTAATTAATGAAGCAGAAAAAACAGATTTCTCAAAGATGTCTGATTTATATCGGTCTGCTTATCAGGAATTTTTACAAGGACGAATTGACGAAGCACTTGAAATATTGAACGAAACTAAATTAAAAAAACAAGAAGAAACTACCAAGCAAAAACGAAAACAGGAAGACTTTCAATTAGCCAAGAACAGGATATTACGTGCGCAAATGCTTGTTATAAAATTTCGATTTAACGAAGCTGAAAAGAACTATGCTGAAGCTATTAAAATAAGCCATAGTGCAGATAATTTATTTCAATTTGCTTTTTATTTACTAAATCAAAACAAATTCACAAAAGCCCACATCCTTTACGAAGAAGCCTTGCAGATATATAGAATTTTAGCTCAAAGGGATCCAAACAACTATTTACATAATGTTGCTGATACGCTGAATAATTTGGCTATTTCACAAAAGGCTAATAATAGACCTCTTGCAGCTCATTCCCACTATAAAGAAGCCTTGCAGATTTATAGAGACTTAGCCAAAGATAACCCAAGTAGCTACTTGTCCAATATTGCAACTACACTTCATAATTTGGCTAATTTACAAAAGGATAAAAATGAATTTGTTGGGGCTCAGAAGAAATTCGAAGAAGCCTTGCAGATTTATAGAGGCTTAGCCAAAGAAAATCCAAGAGACTATTTGCCTGACCTTGCAACAATACTCAATAACTTGGCTAGTTTGCAAAAGGATAAAAATGAATTTGCTGCGTCAGAGAAAAATTTTGAAAAAGCCATGCAAATATGTAAAGACTTAGCCAAAGAGAACTCAAGCAGCTATTTACCAAGACTTGCAACGACACTCAATAATTTTGCGCTTTTGCATCATGGCAAAAATGAATTTTCCCAGGCACTTGAAAAATACGAAGAATCCTTGAAGATAAGAAGAAAACTTGCCGAAGAGAACCCTAACACTTATTTGCCCGATGTCGCAATGACTTTGAACAATTTGGCTAATTTACATTTGTCTAAAAATGAATTTCCGCAGGCACTTAAAAAATATGAAGAAGCCTTGCAGATTTATCGAGATTTAGCCAAAGAGAATTCAAGCAGCTATTTGCCTGATGTTGCTGGGTCACTCAATAATTTGGCGGTTTTGCATTCAATTAAAAATGAATTTGTAGTGGCACAGGAAAGATACAAAGAGACCTTGCAGATAAGAAGAGTCCTAGCCAAAGATAACCCAAACAACTATTTACCAGATGTAGCTCAGACAGTATTAAACTTGAGTATTTTTTATTTGCACGCTGTCCCTGACAAAGAAAAATCCATAAAATTTGCCCAAGAAACAATTTCAATAGCTAAGCAATTTCTTCAAATACCGCAAGTACAGCAACATGCAGAAAAGGCTTTACAAATATTGCGTGCAAACGGAATAGATGTTGAAGAATTGGGAAAATAATAAGATCATAATTAAAAAAGCGTAAGTCTTCGTAGTTAAAGTTTTTGCAGTTAATTGTACCGCCTTCTAAGTACCCTATTCAATCTCAACCTTATCAATCTCTTTCATAATTCTATCAGTTTCAAAAAGAGCAACAATAATTTTTTGATAATGTAAAATATCTTCAAAACTTAGTTGCCTTTCTTTACGGTCTTTGAGCCATTTTTGAGCAGGTTGGTAACCGCCAATATAAAACTCCCAGGCTATTAATGGAATATTATCAAAATACTGTTGGTCGTTTATCCAAATACGACCTAATTGTTTTTTGGAATCAGTTATTTCCCAATCATTTTTATTGAGTTTTCGGGTTATGCAGTTATCTCCATCTTGTGGATAAGATGTAATGTATTGTTCAATCTTAGGAGATTCTAATAAATGTAATTGGCGCAATTCACTACCTAACTCAACTAATTGCCAAAATGTTTCCTGATATTTTGGATATGGTACTCTAGGAAAATCATTTTTTAGGAATTCGTTATATTTTATACGGTAATTAGGAGAATGTAAGACTGCATAAACGTAATCAATTATATCAACTGGAGCAAAAGCATTATCAATATTTTCTTTTTCACTCACAAAATTTAAAAATAATTTTTCCTTTATCCCTTCAGTAATTTCTATATTTATGTTTGGAATCCTTTTACTATCATCCATTGTTTTATATTGAGAATTGTCAGGATATAAATATAGTGGTGCAAAATACGTTCCGTTGATATCTAATGAAATAGCTGTTGGTATCGACTTAGTAATTACAGCGTGGTTCCAATCAACTTTTACAATTTTTGGAAAATTAAATGCTATATTATTTTCAAGGAATTCTTTACCCAGGCTTCTTCTTGATCTATCTACAAAGTGGTCATTGTAAAAAATAAATCTGTTGTCAAATGGTCTATAGTTGATTTTTCTAATTTCATTCTTATTATAGCTTTTTACCTTATTTATAGCATCTTTAAGATTCCAATGTTGCGATTCTTTAATATCATATTTTAATTTAACAGAATTCAAATCAGGCTGATCAAATATCTCTGATAATTTACAATTAAGTTCATCATGTGAAAAATCAATTACTAATCCATCTCTATGAGTTTGTACGCCTATTGAGCTTTTTAAGAATAGGTCTCTAAGTGAGAAACCCTTGTTGTATGTATCTTCAATCTCCCAATTCGTCTGCTTAAAATAATAGTTTGGAGAACTTAATTTTAAATTATTAAATTCTATTTCGTATATTTTTTTTGAAAGAAGGAAGTTGTATTTATCTTCCCTTTTTCCATATAAATCCAAATGAAAAACCTGACCTAATTTTTCATTTTTTTTCTTGCCAGTTTTAATAAAAAGATTAATACTAACACCTTGCTGAATATCAAAAACATTAACATCAGGCAAACCGTCAGGGGTTACTTCTTTTATTTTCGAATTTCCATGTAAATCAATAGTATAAATTTTATCATAACACTTCAAAAGATTCCATCGCATACCCCTAAAAGTAGGATTCCCTAGATAGCCATGCGGATTTATATAGGCTAGAATTCCTTCTCCATTTTTTTCTATAAAATGTTGTCCGTATCTTAAGAACTTAACATAATCATCATTAATCCATTTAGGATTTCTTTCATTTAATTTTTCAGTTCCACCGGGTTCTTTTTTGTAGTCTTCTATCAGGTTCATTATCCACTCTCCTTTATTGGAACTTTCTCCACTATAAGGTGGATTTCCAATCACACACATAACAGGAGTATCTCGTTTAATTTTATTAGCTTCATTAGCTTCACTACTTAACCAACCAGCAAATAAAGTTCCAGAATCAGGATGGTGTTCTTCCAAAGAATTGGTAAGATAAATATTAAAACGTTGGTCTTTTTTAGGTTTATAACCTGTTTCGGCTAAAAGCATATCTAGTTTTAAATGTGCCATGGAGTATGAAGCCATTAATAATTCAAAACCATTTAATCGTGGTATTAGATGATCTTCTACATATCCACTCCAAGCTCCTTGCATGGTTTTAAACTTATTATTGTAAATGTGCTTAACAACTTCTGCTAAAAAAGTACCTGTTCCAGTTGCAGGATCAAGAATTTGAACTCGGTGTACTTCTTGCTCAATTTCCTTATAACCGGATGCAGTTCTACTATCTTTTGATTGAGTTTTAACTTTTATTTTGGTTTTTGAAGTGTCAGCTAAACCATCTTTAATGTTAAATTCGGTTTTAAGAATATCATCAACAGCACGAACAATAAAATTAACAACTGGTTCAGGAGTGTACCAAACACCTTTTGCTTTTCTGAGTTTTGGATCATATTCAGAAAGAAAGGTCTCATAAAAATGAATAATTGGATCGTGCATTTGGGTGCTTTTACCAAAATTATGTAATAATGCATCCACATTAGTTGCTCGAAAAACTTCAGCAAGGTTATCTACAGTTCTTTTAATACGATCGTCAATATCGGGTCCGGCAATATACCCAAAAAGCTTTCGTAAAAAAGGATTCGTTTTTGGAATTAATTCTGCTGCTTCCTGTCTGCTAAAATCATCTAAGGTAGAATCATGCAAACGAGCTGCAAACATTCCATAAGCTAAAGTTTGAGCGTAAATATCCGCAAATCCTTTTGGAGTTAAATCATGTATTAAAATATGCTTAAACGATTCGTATTGTCCACGTAAAGAAGTATTCTCTTGTGTTTCTTCATCTGAACTTAAAGCTCGTTCAATTGTATTTTCAAGTAACTTGGCTTTTGCAGCCATCATTTCGGCAAGCCTTTTGGATGATTTTATAGTCTGACCAACAAATGTACAGAAGTTCTTAATTAGGTTTTCAAATGCTTCGAAATTATCACTTATAGGCTTAATTGAATTATCTTCAATTTCAGCAATTTTGATTTCATGAACTAATTCTCCATGCTGAAAAAATTGAAACCATGTATAATCTGTTATAATAAGATTATCCAAGGCTTTTTTATACCTTGTAAATTGTTCTTTATAAGTTTTACTATTTAAATCTTTACCAATGTCTTTAGCTTCAATATATCCAATAGGAATTTTTCCTTTGGTAATAACGTAGTCAGGGTTTCCGCAATCTGTTACATTAGCAGGTTCATTAGTAATTTCAACACCTTTTACAATTTCACGGATTAAAACTTCTAAGTCGGATCTATAAGAATGCTCTCTCGATATTCCTGCTTTGAATCTTTTGTTTAGGGATTCTATATATTCTTGGATTGTCATTTTGTTTATTTTTACAAGGTAATTTTTATTAATTATTTAAAATTCCAACTGTTTGGCACCAATAAAAATAAGCTTCTGGATTCGACTTCTTAAGTTTATTAAGCTTGTTATATTCAGGGTCTTCAATAATGAAATCTTTTACACTTAAAGGGTCTCCAGTATAATGTTCAATTTCATTCTTTTTCTTTTTTAATAGGGCGCTTAAATATGCTGCTTTGGAAGCATGAATTATTGCCTTATCAATATTATATCTTTCAGAAAATATAAAGTTCACAATATTCTTAACTCCTTTCTGAAGCTCATCAAAATTTTCTTTTTCCAGTTTACCTTTTAAAGAAATAATCATACTGGTATTAATTGTATCATCAAGAACATCTTCAAATGTTTTATCTTTTAAATCCCGATATTTTAATTCGGTTTCGACAATCTCATTATAAGTTTTTCGAGTTAATTCTAAATCAGTAGCTTGATCAAATAAGTTTCCAATATCGAATAGTTGCTTTATTATCTCAATTTCTTTGTTTTTCTTATAAGGTACACCAGTTGTATTTGGTGCAAATGCAGTTAATTTATCTCCTACAATACAGTCTATTACAGGTAGCTTTATTTTAGTTTCATTATCATCAGTTTTGATAAAAATTGAATTTAGAACAAACTCCTTAATCTTAGAGTAATGATTTTTCTCAAATAGAATGTCTAATAAAATGTATTCTTCATTTCCCCTGGTACTTGTCGCCGGATTGTAATAAAATTTGTAGTGTGCTTTATCGATTCCCGAATTTGAATGGCGTTTTTGCTCTTCGTATCGATTAAATTGAGAATCATTAATTATTTTTTCAAATACCTTGTCCAGATCAATAGTTTTATTTTCAATAATAATATCAATGTCAATAGAGAATCTCTTAGGTTCATCCATTAAGATTATTAATGAAGTTCCGCCTTTGAATATAAATTCAATGCCTTGTAATTTTAATTGTTCTAATAGATGAAATGCCATTATTACTTTTTCAACTAATATCTTATCAGCATTTCTATTTTCTTTGGATTTTGCTTCTATCCATTCAATAGTATATGATTCCTTATCTATCATAATTCAAATTATTGGCAATCAGTCAAGCCTATTGCCACTGGTTTGATATTGCTCATACAGTTTCTCAATCTCATTTCTTTTACCCCTTCGAGCTGCATATCTAAGCAATTTACTTTTGTTTATTGAATAAGTTTCAATGGCATTCATGAATATATTATTCATTTCTGCCCCTTGAAAAGTAAAAAAGAGTTCAGTGTCACAATAGATATCAACTAGCATCTTTTCTAGTGTAATTGTTTCTACTTTGTTAGTTGTAATTAAAGGTGCTTCCGAAATTAATGGTTTAATAACAATTGGATTTTTTTCACCTAATAAATAATTTTCAATTGTATGTTCCGAAGGATTTAAAAACACACTTCTCTTGATTTCTCTAATAAAATTAAATACAGATTCTATTACATCGCTTTCTACTTCAACAACAATTGTGAAGATTCCAGGTTGATGAATCATAAATTCGTTTAATAATCTTGTATCCCAGATACAAATATTTATATATGGAAACTGTTTTTTAATTGTTTTATAAAGGTTCTTTAAATTATTTTCGACATCAGGTTTATATTCAACCATGGTACCAATTTTATATAAACCACGACCAACCCTTATAAGAATACCAAGATTTACTAATTCAAATGCTCTCCATTTAACTGTATTTCTATGCAAATTAGGTTCAATTGAGTCATAAAAGGAGTTTAAATCATTCAAAGAAAATGATTCTTCATTTATAAATCTCTCCTTCAGCTGTGCTATATGTAATTTTTTTCTTTTGATAATCTTAAATTTTATCAAATATAACAAAAAAAATCAAACTAACGGCAATAATGAATGTTTTTTGCCATTAGTTTGAAAAATACTAGTTTAATCTTATTATACATGCACCTACAATTCAGCACTAATAATAATGTTACATTAATTAGTTTTATCATTGTAGAACCATCAATAGTTAAATTTTGCATAGATTATCATAAATCGATAATAAATGCAGAAAATAACTAAGATACAATATGGATTAGATTTTAAATGTTTAAATTTTTATTAAACTAAACTGTTTTTTGCATAATAAACCTAACAGGTTTATTATGCAAATTTTGGTTTATTGTCATTAAATACAGAAGATTAGGCTTCAAATTCAACGTATAAACATGCAAAAACTTGATAATCTCGAAATAACAATATAATAAGAAATAGATGATAACTAACTGTTTCTAATTTTATCCTTATCAAATTTATATTTATCATCTTTTATTTCACCATTATAGTAATTTATTATTCTTAAAATAGTTTTACAAATATTATCAAGATCAGTTTTTGAATAGTACGATAAAAGATCAATTTCTTCTTTATTTTTAAACTCATATGAAGAAGTAAACAGTTTTAAAATATTCTTTAAATCCTTATAGGGTCCTTGTGGTATTATCTTATTTTCTTTTAGTTGATCAAAAATAAAATTAATTTTAAAACTAGTCTTTAAGATAGAAAAATTGTTTAATGAATCTTTTTGTGGATCTTCTTTGAGATATTCTCCAGCTATTTTTCTAATATTGTATAATCTCTCAAGAATTATTTTCTTGTTTTTAAGTGCAGGAGCAAGGTGTTTATTGAATAAATAGTCTCTTACTGTACTTTCTCCTAATTTTTTTTCTAGTCTTTGATAAAAGTACATTTTAATTCCTTTAATATTTTCTTCTGAATATTTTAATTTCTTAGATATGAAGAGTATACCAAAAATATATAATAAATCATGATTGAAAAGTTTATAGCCGATAGGTTTATCTATTTCATCGGATTCTTTGCTTAAATAATAATCAAATGTTTTATATGTTCTATTTCGAAATGATATAAGAAACATTGGTAAAAAATAGAACAATGCAGTTAATAAAATAAATAAATAGCTAATTAACCTAAAATAAACAGAAGGATGATTTCTGGCAAAAAAGTATAAAAATATTGAGACCAAAACAGCAAAGAATAAATATTCGGTAAGCCTAATGAATAGTTTTCCACGATCTGTTTTTAATTTTAACAAGCTGAGAGCTTCTTCTTTTACTCTAAAATAAATTTCTTGCATGTCTTCATTGTTTTCGTGTATTACTTCAATAAAAATTAGATCATCAATGAATTTTATCATTCTTTTTTTTGTGCCATAATATCCAATAAAATTCTTAATATGAAATCCTAGTCTTTTTAGGATAAAACCACTTTTATTGTAACCTATATTTATTACATTATTTTTAGTTTCATAAATTTTATTGTGCATATAGTCTTTGATATTAACAAAGCCCTTTTCTGATTTAAGCTTTGTTTTTTTAGAAAAGAAGTTAATTATTTGTTGTACCATTTGCTTTATTATTTTGTGTATTATTCATCATTTTATTTCTCAATTGTGCCATATCTTCACTAACCTTCTTTTCAATTACCTTAGCGTAAATTTGGGTTGTCTTAATTGATTTATGACCTAATATAGAACTTACTGTTTCTATAGGTACGCCATTGGTTAGTGTAACGGTAGTTGCGAATGTGTGTCTTGCTAAATGAAAGGTTAAGTTTTTCTTAATACCACATATTGTAGCTATTTCCTTTAAGTAAGCATTTGTTTTTTGGTTACTTAAAACTGGTAATAATTTATTTTTTGCTATAGTTTCAGGATGATTTTTATACTTCTCAATAATTTCTAAAGCTTTTGGGAGTAGGGGAATGTTACTTTTTTCATCGGTTTTTTTTCTAAAAGTATATATCCATTTTTCTCCGTCAATACCAGTTGTAATGTGATCAGGAGTTAGATTAGCAACATCGACATATGCAAGTCCGGTGTAACAGCTAAATACGAATACATCTCGAACGATATCCAGCCTCGGTACAGTTATTTCTTTTGTTTCTATTTCGATTAATTCTTCATGGGAAAGGAATTCTCTTTTAGTTTCTTTTAAAGTAACTTTATATTTAAGGAATGGATCTTTATCTAGCCAATCATTGGCAATAGCAAGATTGACCACTTTTTTAAAGTTTTTAATGTATTTAATTGCCGTATTATGATTGCAATTTTTTACTATTTTGAAATACTTTTCAAGGTTTGTTACAAAGGAGTAATCCAATTGTTTCAGATACATGTCATTTATTTTGTATTCGTGTTCAATAAAATTTTTAATATGATTTAATGTTGTATTATATCGTTTAACTGTAGCTGAAGCAAAATCTTTTCCTTCAAGTTCTTTCATATTTTTGTTATGGTATTTAAATACCTCCAGAATTGTCTTCTGCCTTTTATCAATTCCATTAAATCTGTTTTTTATAGCTTTAGCTGTTATAAACTCGTTTCGGTCGAGCATATCTCGCTTAACATTATGAATCTTAGTGCGAACAGAATCTATTTCTGTATTGATTGATCTGGCATCTTCTTTAGTGCCTTTAACATGACCTGAACCATCCCATCTTGAGGGTAGTACCTTTCTGTTGATTGATCCCTCTGCTTTTTTCCCATTTACCGTTATTCTATAATAGATTGGTACGAGTCCGTCTATATTTATTTTATCATTTTTTATCATTATTAACCGACTAAAGTTGGGGTTTCTAATTTTCATATTCTCGAATGCCCTGTTTATGGGCATTTAGTTTTTCAGTTCAATACAGACCCCCTGTTAATTAAACTAAGTTTAGTTG
>JAUWQL010000189.1 GCA_030611105.1 Bacteroidales bacterium | reverse complement strand
ATTTAGTTGAGTATGGATTTAGGTTACCTGCTGCTATTGATAACAGGCCTTTAAAATTTGAAGAATTTGAATTACTCACAAATCAGCTTTTATTTGTAAGTGCAACTCCGGCAGATTATGAATTAGAAAAGAGCGATGGTTTCTTTGTTGAACAAGTTATAAGACCAACAGGCTTATTGGATCCTGAAATTGAAGTAAGGCCTTCTTTAAATCAAATTGATGATTTAATGGAAGAAATTAATGTTAGAGTTGAAAAACAACAACGAGTATTGGTTACAACTCTAACCAAAAGAATGGCAGAAGAACTCACCAAATATTTAACCCGATTTGAAATAAAGTGCCGTTATATACATTCAGATGTAGACACTTTAGAACGTGTAGAAATTATGGATCAATTAAGGGAAGGGGTTTTTGATGTATTAATCGGGATTAATCTTTTAAGAGAAGGATTAGATTTACCTGAAGTTGCTCTCGTTGCTATTCTGGATGCCGATAAAGAAGGCTTTTTGCGCTCTGCAAGAGCATTAACTCAAACAGCAGGGCGTGCAGCAAGAAATATTGATGGCAAGGTTATTATGTATGCTGATAAAATAACAAAATCAATGCAACAAACCATTGATGAAACAACGCGCAGAAGAGAAAAACAACTTAAATACAACGAAGAAAACAATATAAGCCCAAAACAAATTGTCAAAGCTTCCGGCTCGATTATGCGACATTATAATAAAAAGCTTGGAATGAAAGGTAAAGTATATTCTGAACCGGATAGTTTAAATATCGCTGCTGATCCAATTGTTAAATATATGAATAAATTAGCATTAGAAAAGGCAATTGAAAAAACCAAACGGTCGATGGAAAAAGCCGCTAAAGAATTAAATTTCCAGGAAGCAGCACTATTGAGAGACGAAATGTTTGCTTTACAAGAGTTGCTGGAGGGAAAGAAATAAATTATGGCATTAACTTGGCCCGTTATAGTAATTATCACGAAAGTTTTCGGGATGAAACTTGAAACTTTATTTATATTTATCCCAAATATGATTTTAACAATTTACTTCTTGAAGTATGTCTTAATCTTCTGATTGCTTTTTCCTTGATCTGGCGAACACGCTCACGTGTTAATCCAAAATTTTCACCAATTTCTTCCAGTGTCATTTCAGAAACTCCAATACCAAAGAAATATTTAAGAATATCCCCTTCTCTATCGGTTAATGTTGCCAGGGATCTATCTACTTCCAAAATTAAAGATTCATTTATCAAGGTATTGTCTGCATTCGGAGAATCGTCATTTGCCAATACATCAAGCAAGCTGCTATCTTCTCCAACAGCAAAAGGTGCATCAACCGACACAGAACGCCCTGATACCCGCATAGTATCTACCACTTTATCTTTCGGTAATTCCAATTTCTCAGCCAATTCATCAGGCGAAGGGGTTCTCTCATTTTCCTGCACAAACCTGGAAAAAGCCTTATTTATTTTATTTAATGATCCTACCTGATTAAGTGGCAAACGTACAATTCGCGACTGTTCAGCTAAAGCTTGCAATATAGCTTGTCTTATCCACCAAACTGCATATGAAATAAATTTAAAACCACGAGTCTCGTCAAATTTTTCAGCCGCTTTTATAAGGCCTAAATTACCTTCATTTATTAAATCTGGCAATGTTAAACCTTGATGTTGATATTGTTTTGCAACCGATACAACGAAACGTAAGTTAGCTTTTGTCAATTTCTCTAAAGCCAAGCGATCTCCCTTTTTTATCCTTTGGGCTAATTCAACTTCCTCTTCAATAGTAATTAAACCCTCTCGTGCTATTTCCTGTAAATATTTATCTAAAGAGGCGCTCTCTCTGTTAGTAATTGATTTTGTGATCTTTAATTGTCTCATTGATTATAAGAAAATTTCTGCAAATTTATGTAAAACAATATTCTCAAGCTTTGTAAAACAAGCACCAAAGATCGACAAGAATTATTCAGCTTTAACAATTTTGGTGTTTCCATGCATATTACGTAAAATCACATCAAATTGTTTCTTTTTATTATTTCTTTTAATAGTAACAGATACTTTATCTCCCGGGCTGTATTTTCCAATTTGTTCAGTAAGTTCAGCCGTACTGTTCACTTTTATGTTATTAATTTTAAGAATAACATCTTCCTCTTTTATTCCTGCATCTTTTGCTGCTCCATCTTTACTAACTCCTATAATTAAAATACCTTCAATTTTATCTAAATTATATATTTCTATATCTTTACTATTCACATCTCTAATTTCAACTCCAAGAACCGCTCTTTGCACTTCCCCATATTTCATAATATCAGCAACAACTTTTTTCACAAGATTTACTGGAATTGCAAATGAATACCCTGAATATGAACCTGAAGGTGAAATAATTGCAGAATTAATTCCAACTAACTCACCCTTTAAATCAACTAATGCTCCCCCACTATTTCCTTTATTAACAGCAGCGTCTGTTTGTATGTATGATTCGACAGGGTAATTACTCTGATCGCGTAAAATATTTATATTTCTTGCCTTAGCACTTACAATTCCAGCGGTAACTGTAGATGTTAAATTAAAAGGATTTCCAACAGCTAAAACCCATTCTCCTACTTTTAAAATATCTGAATTCCCAAAAGAAATATATGGTAGATTTGTTGATTCAAGCTTTAATAAGGCTATATCTGTACTTGGATCAGTTCCAACTAATTCTGCTGTAAAAGTTCGTTTGTCGTTTAAAACTACTTGTATATCATCTGATTCCTTAACCACATGATAATTCGTAACAATATATCCATCCTCTGAAATAATTACTCCGGAACCAAAAGATACACTTTGTTGTCTGTATGTTTCGCCAAATAACCAATTATAAATTGGGCTCTTGTAATAATCTTCACTTTCCAGATTATATTTCGATGTTACGTGAACAACAGCATGAATACTCCTTTCTGCAGCTTCAGTAAAGTCAAAAACTTCTCCCTTGGTAGTTATTGGAATTTGAGAATAATTTACTTCTTTCGAATCCAATGCTTTTTGTTTTTGAATCTCAGCATCCGACATATTTGAAATTTCTTCGTGAAAATAATTTGAATATACAATTACTGCAATAAACGCTGACAAAACAGCTATTGCTATATTCCCGAAAAATGTACGTGTTTTCATAACTAAAAAAATTTATAACAAAATTTCTCTAACATCAAAATTAATACCTATTGTACTAAAAGCAAAGATGGTTTAAGATTATTTAACAATCAGCAAACTATTGTCAAAATTTAATTTAAAAAGGTGCTAAGCGGATATTCTTATAAAATACTCCAAATTTAGAAATCTTATTATCATCCTGTTAGAAAAACCGCTAAGCACCTAAAGTGCAATTATTTTAGTTTTTAGATTATAACTTATTGTAACTTTATTACAATTTTTCATAAGTTTACAAAAAAATACCACATGAAGGTGAATTTTTACAAATATCAAGGTACCGGAAACGATTTTATTATTATCGATAACAGGAAGAATAATATTTCACTTTCTGAAGTGCAGATTAATCAGTTATGTGATCGAAGATTTGGTATTGGAGCCGATGGATTGATACTTTTGGAAAATCATTCAAATCTTGATTTTAATATGAAATATTTTAATGCCGATGGAAAGGAAAGTACCATGTGTGGTAATGGAGGAAGATGCCTGGTTGCATTTGCAAAATCGATTAGCCTGATTGATAAAAAAGCGAATTTTAATGCTATTGATGGAGTACATAAAGCAACTGTGAATGAAAACAACTCAATTAGTCTTCAAATGCAAGATGTCAGTTATGTTAGATTAGTAAACACAAACTATTTCCTTAATACCGGATCGCCACATTATGTAACTTTCAGAGATGATATTAAAAATATTGATGTTTATAACCGTGGCAGGGAAATAAGATATAGTGCAGAATTTTCACCAGAAGGTACAAACGTAAATTTCGTTGAGTTTCAGGATAATAAATTATTTGTAAGAACATACGAACGTGGAGTAGAAAATGAAACTTTCTCTTGTGGAACAGGCGTTACTGCTTCTGCCATAAGTGCATCAATTTATTCTGATTCTGATAAAAATTCATATGATATTATTACAAAAGGCGGCTATTTAAATGTTTCGTTCAAAAAACAGGATAGTAATACCTTTTCCGATGTTTGGTTAACAGGCCCCGCTACTTTTGTTTTTATTGGAGAAATTGATATTTAAACATAAACCATTTTTCTAAGTCTAATTCAAAAATAAATCATATAATCATGAAAAATATTAGTTATTTTTTTATTTTAAGCTTTGTTTGCTTTATAAGTTTAAATGTCTTTGCCCAATCGGATGAAAATAAAGATGTACTTATTGAAAAATTAAATGATCAACTTGAATATCTGAATCATCGTCTTGACAGGTTAGAAAAAATTTCAGATGATATTCTTTGGTATAATAAAATTGGTGATATAGCATACATTGATAAGGTATATATTTACGGCCCTCCGAAATGGAAAGAGGAAAATCCAACTGCACAGGGTGCAGGAAATCCGGTAAAATTCTGGACATATACTTTTATTCCAAAAGATATTGATCCCGCGAAAAAATATCCACTTATAGTATTGCCACACGGAGGTGTACATGCTGATTTCACAACTTATTACGCACATATTATTCGTGAATTGATGGCGCAACAATACATAGTTGTAGCAGCCGAATATCGTGGAAGTACAGGATATGGTAAAGGTCTTTATGAAAAAATTGATTACGGTGGATTGGAAATAGAAGATGTTAATGCCAGCCGCAAGTTTATGATTGATAATTATGAAATTGTTGATGCTAACAGGGTTGGAATAATTGGATGGAGTCATGGTGGCTTGATTGCCTTAATGAATATTTTCGATCATCCTGAAAATTATAAAGTAGCTTTTGCCGGAGTTCCGGTAAGCGATTTAATAGCAAGAATGGGCTATCAAACTCAAAGTTATCGTGATTTATATTCTGCGGATTATCATATTGGCAAAACAGCATTTGAAGATGTGGATGAATACAGAAGACGTTCTCCGGCCTGGAATACACACAAATATACAGGTACTCCTCTTTTGATTCATACAAATACTATTGATGATGATGTTAATGTTCTTGAAGTAGAACATCTGATTAAATCTTTAAAAGCCGAAGGTAAAAAGTTTGATTATGAAATATTTCAGGCTGTCCCGGGTGGACATTCATTCGACAGAATGGACACTAAACATGCCCGAGAAGTTCGTGTGAAAATTTATAATTTTTTGGACCAATACCTAAATCCACCTAAAAAAATTAAGACAGTACGAGATTTAGAAAAAGCAGCTTACAAATTCAATTAACAGCCTATTTGCCAACTTATTACAAAAGAAAGTAATTGCTAATATAATTCCGAATATAAAAATGGCGATAATATTATCGCCATTTTTATTTATCTTTTAATCAAAGCATTTAGACATCAATTCTTGCATATTTAGCATGCTTTTCAATAAATTCTCTACGTGGAGGAACTTCATCACCCATTAGCATAGAGAAAATATGATCTGCTTCCGCAGCACTATCAATTGTTACCTGACGTAATGTTCTTTGCTCAGGATCCATTGTAGTATCCCAAAGTTGTTCCGCGTTCATCTCTCCCAGTCCTTTGTAACGCTGAATAGAAACTGAACTATCTTTACCTTTTCCGAGTTCTTCAACAGCTGCATTACGTTCTTCTTCGGACCAGCAATATTGTTGAGTTTTTCCTTTTTTTATGAGATATAACGGAGGTGTTGCTATATACAAATAACCTCTATTAATTAACTCCGTCATATAACGGAAAAAGAAAGTCATAATTAATGTTTCAATGTGACTCCCATCTACATCGGCATCACACATAATAACAATTTTATGATATCTTAATTTCTCAAGGTTAAGCTCTTTACTATCTTCTTCGGTTCCTAATGAGACACCTAATGCAGTAAAAATATTTTTAATTTCTTCGTTTTCAAATATTTTATGTTGCATTGCTTTTTCTACATTCAGAATTTTTCCCCGCAATGGCATAATAGCCTGGAATTTTCTATCGCGGCCAGCTTTAGCTGTTCCACCTGCCGAGTCTCCCTCAACAAGAAATAATTCGCAATTTTCAGGATTTTTATCAGAGCAATCCGATAACTTACCTGGCAATCCTGATCCTGATAAAATATTTTTACGTTGAACCAGTTCTCTTGCTTTACGAGCAGCATGACGAGCTGTAGCTGCAATAATTACTTTCTGAACAATAATTCTGGCATCTTTTGGATTCTCCTCAAGATA
>JAUWQL010000032.1 GCA_030611105.1 Bacteroidales bacterium | reverse complement strand
TACCGAAATGACCAGCTAAATATTTACAAAAAATCAATAAATTTATTTGCTAATTAAATCAAATAACAAATTATCATGATTGAACAAAAAGAAATTACATTGCCTTCGTATGGCAGAGGTTATCATATAATATCAAACTTGATTACCAAAGAAATAGATAACCTACCGGAAAAAGGATTACTCAACATTTTTATAAAACATACTTCGGCAGCCTTAACCATCAATGAAAATGCAGATCCATCGGTTACCATAGATTTTGAAAGATTCATGAATCGTCTTATTCCTGATGGTGATAACTTGTTTACCCACACCATGGAAGGCCCTGATGATATGGCAGCACATATTAAATCATCAACTTTTGGACAATCGCTTACAATTCCAATATCAAATCACAGATTAAATCTTGGTACCTGGCAGGGAATTTATTTGTGTGAATTCAGGAATCATGGAGGAAACAGAAAATTGGTTATAACAATTTATAGTTAACTAAAAAAATGACTGAGTCCAATCTAAAAACTAAAATAGTTGCAATTTAGCTTGTTAGCGGATCCACTAACAAGCTAATAATAAGATTGCTAATTCTGGAATATTCTATAAAATTAACTGCTTAGCACCTTTTTAAACTAAACTCATGACTCAATAAAAATATGTTTTACACAATATTTTATTTTTGGACAGTCTTTAAAAATTATATTACATTTGCTCAACACAATAAATCGTAATAAAAAAGCTTATAATGGATATCAGTAAAATTATTTATTATTACGTAATTGCAATTCAAGTTGGCTACCTTAAACGCTTCGGTGGTTTGTGATTCTATAAAAAATATTCTCAAACATATATTTTTTTTTATAAGTTTTTAAATTTTCATAACTTATAGATTTTTAAATTCAATTTTAAAATAATAAACCAGTATAATATGCAAAAACTACTATTATTAGGCGATGAAGCTATTGCTCAGGGAGCACTAGACGGAGGGATATCGGGAATTTATGCTTACCCCGGAACACCATCCACTGAAATTACCGAATATGTTCAGGCCTCGAAATTTGCCAAAGAGAACAATATACATAGCCAATGGTCGGTAAATGAAAAAACAGCTATGGAATCCGGTTTAGGTATGTCGTATGCAGGGAAACGTGCTATGGTTTCTATGAAACATGTTGGATTAAATGTTGCTGCCGATGCTTTTGTTAATTCATCAATTACCGGAGTAAATGGTGGATTAATTGTTGTTGCTGCCGATGATCCTTCTATGCACTCATCACAAAACGAACAAGATTCCAGATTTTATGGAAACTTTGCAATGATTCCAATTCTTGAACCTGTTAATCAACAGGAAGCTTACGAAATGGCTTATTACGGGTTTGAGTTATCAGAGAAGTTCAAGTTACCTGTTATGCTCCGTATAACAACAAGATTAGCACATTCTCGTGCCGGAGTTCAAACCCTGGAACAAAAACCGCAAAACGATAATTCGTTTCCATCAGATTTAAGACAATTTGTATTATTGCCTGCAATTGCCCGTAAAAATTACAAATCACTTCTTGCAAATCAGGCAGGGATTGAAGAAGCTTCGGAAAAATCAAAATTCAATACATATATCGATGGTTCAAACAAATCATTAGGTATTATAACCACAGGTATTGCATTTAACTATTTAATGGAAAATTTCCAGGATAAAGAATTAAATCACCCTGTTTTAAAAATCGGACAATATCCTATTCCACGTAAACAGGTCATGAAAATGGTTAATGAATGTGATAAGATTTTGGTTCTTGAAGAAGGTGCTCCAATTGTTGAAGAAATGCTAAAAGGTTACCAGAAAGCAGGAACTCCTGTTATTGGCCGTCTGGATGGAACATTACCACGCGATGGTGAATTAAATCCGAATTTAGTAGCAAAAGCATTAGGATTAGAAACTGTTTTAGATAGTACTATTCCGGAAATCGTTAAAAATCGTCCACCATCAATGTGTGTTGGTTGTGGCCATATTGACGCTTACGAAGCTTTAAATATAGCTGTAGCTGATTATGGTAAGGGAAGAGTATTTTCTGATATTGGATGTTATACATTAGGAGCTTTGCCTCCGTACAATGCTATTAATTCTTGTGTTGATATGGGAGCTTCGATAACTATGGCAAAGGGTGCTGCTGATGCCGGTATGGTTGCCGCTGTTGCTATTATTGGCGATTCAACTTTTACACACTCCGGTATTACCGGTTTAATTGATTGTGTTACAGAAAACAGTCCTGTTACTATAATCATTTCCGATAATTTTACAACAGGAATGACCGGCGGACAAGATTCTAAAGCACTTGGTAAAATTGAAGATATTTGTAAAGGTGTTGGTGTTGATCCTGATCATATAAAAGTTTTCAGACCTTTGAAGAAAAACATGGACGAAATGGTACAAATAATGAAAGATGAATTAGCTTACAAAGGCGTTTCTGTAATTATCCCACGTCGTCAGTGTGTTCAAACAATGAAAAACAAAAAACTTGCTGAGCAACTTATTCAGCTAAATCTTAAATAATCTACATTAGTAGTATTAATAATTAAAGGAAGACAAAAATAGCAGAATGTAGTGACAGTAAGCAGTTTTCAGTTGGCAGTTAGAATTATTGTTAAATTGTTGAAGAATTTTCTTAATGATACTTTATGTTCTTCAATATTCTTGGTGCTAAAAAATATATTAAGCTAAAGGCTGATAGCCAACAACTAATAGCTTTTTTAAAACTTATAAATAATTACTATAATACTAATAATTTTAAAATTACTTAAAAATATTTACGATATGAAAACAGATATAATATTAGCTGGTGTAGGTGGACAGGGAATTTTATCAATTGCCGCAACTATTGGTATGGCAGCTTTACATAAGAATCTTTATTTAAAACAAGCCGAGGTTCACGGAATGAGTCAACGTGGTGGTGCTGTTCAATCGAACATGAGAATATCTGATAAAGAGATAGCTTCTGATCTTATTCCAATGGGTGCTGCAGATATCATTCTTTCAGTTGAACCAATGGAATCCTTAAGATATTTACCATATCTTAAAAAAGATGGCTGGTTAGTTACCAATACAACTCCATTTATTAATATTACAAATTATCCGGAAATCGAAGAAGTATTGGCTGAAGTAAAAAAACAAAAAAATTATGTTGCACTTGATGCTGATAAAATTGCATCTGAAATAGGGTCAAAACGTTCATCAAACATTGTTATGTTAGGGGCTGCTACTCCATTCTTTGATATTTCATTTGAAAGTTTTGAAGAAGGAATCCGTAAGATTTTTGCCCGTAAAGGAGAAGATATCATTAATATGAATCTTCAGGCTTTAAGAGCAGGCAGAGAATTTACTGAAAAGAACAGATAATACCGATTGAACAAAAAAGAAAAGGGACGATTTAACGTCCCTTTTTTATTTTTAGTTATTTCCACCCAGAATTAATGGTAAACCATCTTTCCCACTTCCTATAATTATAACTTTAGAATTTGGTGATTCAGATAATTTTATTGTAGCTTCTATCCCACGCATTTTAAGTAATGCCTGAGTTAAACTACTATTTATAATTTTATTTGCACGAGCTTCACCTTCAGCTGCTATACGTTTACGTTCAGCTTCAGACTTCTCTTTTTCCAATTTATACTGATAAGCTAATGCTTCTTGTTCTTGTTTCAATTTATTTTCGATAGCTGTTCTTATTTGATCAGGCAAATTAATTGAACGAATGAGAAGAGCTTTTAGTTCAATTTCGTTTTGACCAAGCACTTCCATAGCTTCAGTAATAATAGCTTCTTCAAGCTCGCTCCTTTTTGTAGAATAAATCTCTTCAGCAGTGAATCGTCCGGCAACTCTTCTTACAGTAGATCTTACTTCCGGAGTGATTAATTGACTTATATAATCTCTTCCAAATTTTTCATGAAGATATCCAATCCTGTCATATTTCGGATTAAATCGAATGGAAATATCCACATTTATTGATAGTCCGTTTTTGTCCAAAACATCCATTCCTTCTTCACTTTTTTGTTCTTTCACGTTATAAACATATATTTCATTCCATGGAGCAATAATGTGAAAACCCGGATGAAAAATATTCTCTTTATCTAAACCACTGGTAAACTTTCTAAAAATTACGCCACGCTCACCCGGTTTGAGAGTAACAAATGACGAGCTACTAATTAAGATAACAATAAGAAATCCTACCGCAGCAATTACCCAAAATGTTGTTGTTATTTTTTTCATTGTGTTGCTTTTTTTAGTTATTAATTTTCTTAGCGACTAAAGGTATAACATTAATATTATAAATGGAAACTAAAAAACCCGACAGTAAGAACAAACGCATAAAAATCCCAAATATCAAAAAGTAAAAAGTAAAAAGTCTACGCCCAAAGGATGTGAATAATACTGACAATCAATCAAATGGAGTGCTGGAATAATGAAGTATTGGATAAAAGCTGCAAATTTTTATTTTCGCAACAATTACGAATTATGATTTTTTGAAATTTGTTTATATACAATTTTTCCAGCATTCCATTATTCCAATGTTCCAGTCAGTTTTTTTCACTGGCAGAAGAGCCATTTGACTCTAACCACAACTATAAAATGCAGTTTTAAAATTTTCAATAAAGCGTTATCAACACACACTGCCTTAAAATATTATGGTTGTGTTGATTTTTCTTTATTGCACTTTTAATATATTTTAAATAAATTTGAAGTCCTAAAAAATCAGAGAGGTGGGAATTATGGAATTCAGAGAGTCGGAATTAATCATTAACAAAGATGGAAGCATATTCCATTTACATCTTTTACCGGAAGATATTGCTGATGATATTATCTTAGTTGGTGATCCGGGAAGAGTAGAAGTTGTTGCATCTTATTTTGACAAAATTGAACTCAAAAAACAAAACAGGGAATTTTGTACTATAACCGGTTCATATAATAGTAAAAGAATTACAGTTGTATCTACTGGCATTGGGACAGACAACATCGATATAGTAGTTAATGAACTGGATGCTATTGCTAATATTAATTTAAAAACACGGACACTTAATAAGCAACATAAAACCTTGAATTTAATTCGAATCGGAACATCAGGATCACTTCAAAGAGATATTCCTGTTGATTCGTTTTTAATGAGTAAAAGATCTATAGGTTTTGATGGTTTGCTTAATTTTTATGCGAATAGAGATTCTATTTCTGACCTGAAGTTCGAAGAAGCATTTAAGAAACATGTTAATTGGAATAAATTATTACCATCACCTTATATTGTTGATGCATCCGAAAAATTAATTACGAAATTAGATGGCGATAATATAATCAAAGGTATTACTATATCTGCCCCAGGATTTTACGGACCACAGGGGAGACAGTTACGATTACCAATTATTGATCAAAACATTAATAATAAGATAGAAGCTTTCGAGTTTCAAGGGCAAAAAATAACAAATTACGAAATGGAAAGTTCAGCAATATTCGGACTTTCGAAATTATTAGGGCATAATGCAGCTACAATTTGTGCTATAATTGCTAATCGTACACAAGGTGAATATAGTAAAGATTATAAACCTGTAATAAAAGAACTAATAAAGACTGTACTTGACAGATTAACAGCATAATTGTTACTCAATTACTGAAAGCATAAAATTGAAATAAAATATTGAATGTCGATTAACGATTTTAGATTTACGAAGTAAGTAATTATGAATAAATCTGAAGATAAAATTAAGTTTGCGATGAAAGAAAATGATGAATTGATCGCTGTTTTTGTTAAAAGTGTAGAAACTGCACAAAATAATATGAATAAAAATCATAAATCATAATTCGTTAATGGATATTCTTAATTCAAATTATTAAAAATAAAGTGTTAAAAGACAAAAACATACAAGCGCTCCTTCAATTGTTAGATGATCCTAATGTTGAAATATTTCAACATGTTTCAGAAAATATTCTGAAACATGGGGAGAATATAATTCCTGAACTGGAAAAAGTATGGGAAAAATCTTTAAATGCTATTTTACAAGAACGTATCGAGAATTTAATTCAAGAGATTCAGTTTTCATCAACTCAGAAACAGTTAAAAGAATGGAAAGAATCCGGTGCAGTAGATTTATTAAAAGCAGCCTATTTAATAGCAAAATATCAATATCCTGATTTAAAATACAATGATATTATTGAAGCTTTTAATAAGATTAAGAAAGATGCATGGCTTGAAATAAATAACAATTTAACAGCTCTTGAAAAAACAAGAATATTAAATCATATTTTATTCCAGGTACATGAATTTTCGGGAAATAGTTCTAATTTTTTTGCACCACAAAACTCATATATAAATCATGTTTTTGATACTAAAAAGGGAAATCCCTTAACGCTTGGCATTATATACATATCTTTAGCTCAAGAATTAAATATACCAATCTATGGTGTTAGTATGCCTCGAAATTTTATTCTTGCTTATATTGATGAATATAATATTCACGATCCTTATAAAGATGATATTCTTTTTTATATAAATCCTTATAACAATGGTAAAGTTTTAGGAGAAAGAGAAATTGACTATTTTTTAAAACAACAGAAGATAGAACCAAAAAAATCTTACTACAATCCTTGTTCTAATATCGAAATTATTAAAAAGTTAATTTTAAATTTAATATATTCGTACGAAAAATTAGGCTACCCTGAAAAGGTAAACGACATGAAAAAATTGTTTAATATTTTGAACTGAGGTATAAGGTATAGGGTGTAGGGTATAAGGTATATGATGGAAAGTAAAAGATAAAGATGCAGCTGGCAGTTCTCAGTTAGCAGGAGACACAGCTAAATATTGTATTTTGAACTTAAATCATAGATATAAACTTAACTAAAAAACTTGAAATTTGAAACCTGACTGCCGTCAGGCAGGCTTGAAACTTGAAACAAAAATTTTAAACCGCAAAAAATATGACAACTGAAAAAAGAAACGACGAAATTGATTTGATAGAAGTATTTCAAAAAATGGGTAATGGAATTAAAAACCTACTTAATAGCTTTTTAAATTTATTATATTCAATCCTATTGTTTTTTATCAGAAAATCTATAATAATTTTTGTAATTATTGTATTGGGCTTAATTTATGGATTTTTTCAATACAAAACTTCTCCAAGGTATTATTCATCAAGCATTGAAGCATATTCAAATGCTATCTCAAGTATTGATATGATTAATTATATTAATAACATTCACGAGTTATTTAAAGAGAACAATAATGTAGGTTTACAATCCAAATTAGAATTGGATCCTCTATTATTAAAAAAAATAAAAGATGTTAAAGCATTTAAGGTTATCGATTTTAACGATGATGGCGTTACTGATTTAATAGATTATAATGAAAAATATTTAACGTCTGACACAATTGTTTCTGAAACCAGGTTTGTTGTGAAAGTAGAAGTCTTCGATCCTCAAATTTTCCCTGTTATCCAGGAAAGTATTTTCAATTATATCAATCAAAATAGCTATATTAATAAATTAAATAGTATTCGAAAAGCTCAACTGCAAGAATTAATTTTAAAACTAAATACTGAAGTAGCATCTCTTGACAGCTTAAAAAAGGTAGAATATTTTACCACAGAAAAATTGAAACCACAGGCAGGCCAACTATTGGTAATGAACGAAAAAGAAACACAATTGTATCATGAACAGATAATTAGCCTATACAAACAAAAACAAGCTTTAGAAAGAACTCTTGAATTAAGAACAGAACCGATAACTATAATCCAGGACTTTTCTGCATTATCGACTATAGAAAATAAACTTATGAAGTATTTTAAGTTTTATGGAATAGTTGGATTAATTTTGGGTATTTTTATTTCAATAATAATTGAAAACTTTAAGGGAATTCTTAAAATTATTAGAGAATCAAAAATTAAAAAGCAAAACTAAAACTTATACATTAATTGCTGGATTATTGTTTGGTTTTATAGCCTTTTCAATATTAATAGTGCGAAATAAAATAAAATAAAATAAAACTCTAATTTAGGTACTTTCTAATTGTTGCCCATCATTAATTATATTATACATTGAGTATAATAAGTTATACCAATAAAACAACTCCTCTTTTTTATTGCAAATTTTAGTAAACAATCAAATTATTTACGTAATTTTGTTATTCGCAAATAACATATCACCAATCTTTATGTAATTATAGAATTACAAATGCAATGGAAAATCTATTAATTAAATCGAATAAAAAAATTCAACAAACAGATTTAAAATTTCAACGGTTTTTATTAAAAAAAATAAATTTCAATAATCGTTTAATTGCTATTAAAGGGGCAAGAGGCACAGGTAAAACCACTCTTTTATTACAATATGCCAAACTGAGGCTTCCGAAAGATGGCAGTGTTTTATATGTGGCCATGGATGACATGTTTTTTTATGAACATAATTTATTTGAATTAGCTGAATTATTTGTTCAAAATAACGGAAAACATTTACTGTTAGACGAAGTGCACAAATATCCCAATTGGTCCAGAGAGATTAAACTAATATATGATGATTTGCCGGAATTAAATGTAATATTTACATCTTCATCAATTTTAAACATCTTTAAAGCAGAATCAGACCTGAGCCGACGCACTGTTTCTTATATTTTACCTGAACTTTCGCTACGGGAATTCATAGAATTAGAAAGCGGAATAAAACTCCCTGCTTATTCACTTAATAATATATTGGAAAACCATGCAGAAATTACACTGGGAATTAATAAAAATATTAAACCAATTTATGAGTTCAATAAGTATTTAAAATTTGGACAATATCCTTACTTTATTGACGGGTTGGATGAATATTATCAGAAAATATTAGCTACTATACATCTGATTTTAGAAATAGATTTAAAAGCTATTGAAGATTTAGACTATAATCATATTACAAAATTAAAAAAGCTGCTTTATACCATTGCCACCAGTGTACCTTTTATTCCCAACATCAGTAAATTGAGCGAAAAAATTAAAATCTCCCGTCCCTTTATGATTAAAGCATTGGACTTGTTAGAAAAGGCACAATTGCTGAAACAAGTTAACAAAAGTAATAAAGGTATTAGTCATTTAAGCAAGCCGGATAAACTATATCTGAATAATACGAATTTAATATATGCATTAGCTAATCGAAATGCCGAAACAGGAAATCTTCGGGAAACATTTTTTTTAAACCAGGTTTTGGTTAAGCACCAGGTAAAACTTCCCAAATCAGGTGATTTTGAAGTTGATAATAAATATATTTTTGAAGTAGGAGGAAAAAATAAAACCCGTGAACAAATAAAAAACCTGAATAATGCATATCTAATTAAAGATGATATTGAACAGGGAATAAACAATATTATACCTTTGTGGTTATTTGGCTTTTTGTATTAAGCTATGTTGAAAATTTGTGTTACAAAGTGCAAACTAACTGCCTTGTTCTTTTTTTACAGGCAAGTCCTACGGACTTTGATTATTATATTATTGCTTTACTTAGGCACATTCTGCAGTAAATAATGCTTTGAATATCAGATAATTATTCGTATATTTAGATATAATAAAACCCCGAAAAGTGACGAAAACACTAAAAATCGGGGTTTATATTTAAACACTATGACTAAAATACGAAGAATTTCACAGTTTCAACACAATTTTGAGTTTAAAAGTCCAGAAGAAAATTTCAGTGTTATATACGCTCAATTTTTAGAGAGTAATCTGGGTAAGATTTATCAAGCTATTCCATGGCAAGATTTGGTAGATGCATTTAATCTGAAAGAATCCAAAAAAGGTCCGGATTGTTTGTTTAGTCCCAATGGGAAATTAGCTCTGATGTTTTTAAAACACTACGCCTGTTGTTCTGATGAACGACTTATTGAACAACTGAATGCTAATGTTCATTACCAATTTTTTTGCGACATGTTTCTTTCATTAGACGAGTCAATAGGTAACTTTAAGATTGTAAGTCAAATACGAGGAGAGTTAGCAGAAAATCTTGATATTAAGGAAGCACAAAAATGCTTTGCATCTTATTGGTTACCCTTTATGAAAGAGCTAGGTCACGCTACAACAGATGCTACTTGTTATGAGAGTGAAGTAAGGTTTCCTACAAATCAAAAGCTATTGTGGGAATGTGTTGATTGGACATATGGGCAAATGAGATTGACATGCAAACGCTTAAAGATTAATCTTCCGAGAACAAAGTATTTAAAGTGGAAACCTCGCTATTTTGATTATAGTAGAAAACGCCGTAAACCATCTAAAGACAAACGAGTATTGACTCGTTCGCTTCTAAACTTATTACATAAGATTAACGAAGAACTTGATAGGATTGAAGAAAACTATAGTTTTGACATCTCTGATAAATATTATAAGCGCAGGGAAATAATCAAAAAAGTTTATACCCAACAATTAGAACTATTTACTACCGGAGAGAGCCCCAAAAATCGAATAGTAAGTATTGCAAAAAGTTATATTCGTCCAATTGTAAGAGGAAAGGAAACTAAAAAAGTAGAATTTGGTGCAAAAGTCAACAAAATACAAATTGATGGAATTAATTTTATCGAACATTTAAGTTTTGACGCATTTAATGAAGGAACTCATTTTCAATCAACTGTAAGATTAACTCAAGAACTAACACATACCAAACTAACAGTAATGGGTGCTGATGCTATATTTGCAACCAATGCAAACAGAAAATTTGCAACATTAAATAATATTCGCACAGATTTTTGTCGAAAAGGAAGAGCAGGTAAACATGAGAAATTTCGTAAACAATTAGCTTTCATGATTACTAAAGAAAGAGCTAGTCGATTAGAGGGTAGTTTTGGTAAAGAAAAGGAACATTATCATCTGAAAAAAATAAAAGCTCGAACCCAAAAAAATGAGATTCTGTGGATCTTTTTTGGGATACATACTGCAAATGCATTAGAGATTGGACGAAGAATGTTCAAAGAAAAAATCAAGCTGGCGGCATAACAACCTTACTATATGTGTGTTATGAATCTTGAATATGGGATTATTATGCTCAAAAATGAGCAAATTATGCACATAAATAATAAAATGGGAATTTTATATAAAAAAGAAGTTGTAAATATTATTTTACAACTTCTTTTTTTATTAATTTTTATAATTGTTGTTAACTTCGGAAAGTGCCTACTTACAGGCAGGAAAATCCTACGGATTTATTCCTGTTAATTTATGAACCATGTACACATTAAAAATTGAAATTTGATAAAATTTTCAGAGTATAATCCGCCATAAACAAAGGGATATTCAATAATCCCTCATCGTATTTTAAATTCTTTAAAGAGTAACGGATACTTATCATAGGCTTATACCGGCTCCTATAAACAGACAAACTCTTACTTCTTACATTTTCGTCTGATTTAACTTCTATAGGAATAATATCGTTTTTAAACTGCAATAAAAAATCTATTTCAGCTTTATTCTCCGATTTCCAATAACGAGGCATGGTTTCAAACTGTTGAACTAAACTATCCAGTACATAATTCTCTGTCAATGCACCTTTAAATTCGGTAAATAATCTATTTCCTTCAACAATAGCAATAGGATTCAACTGCGACAATATCCGAAGCAAACCAACATCCGGTAAATATATTTTAAAAGCTGATAAGTTGTCATAAGCCGACAAGGGTAAAGCCGGTTTTCCAGAACAAAAAACTCTGTAAGCCAAGCCTGCATCAACAAGCCATTGCAAAGCATGTTCATACTCCCTGGCTCTTGCCCCTTGTTTAACCGACTGATACAGAAATTTATTATTTTCTCTGGATAGTTGTGATGGCAATGAATTCCAAATATAATTAATTTTAGGAATATCTTTATTTTCTACATGTTTTGAAAAATCGAGAGTATAGGCATTCAAAATATTTCTTAGTACCTGCTGAGTTAATTCTATATCTTTATTTTCAAGTAAGGTTACCACTGCTTCAGGCATTCCCCCTGAAAGATAATACATTTTCAATTTTTCAATCAGGGAATTAAAAAAAATGTCCGGAATTATTTCAATTAAATTCAGGTTTTCCAGGTATGAATGAAGTACTGAGTCTGCTTGTGCTAAAAATTCGCTAAAAGTAAGAGGATAAAGCTGCAAAAAATCAACTTTCCCAACCGGAAAAGAAGCTCCTCTACTCATTGCAACACCTAACAATGAACCGGCACAGGCTATTACATATTCAGGCATATCCTCTAAAAAATATTTTAATGAATTTAATGCCCCGTTACATTCTTGAATTTCATCAAATATAATTAATGTTTTTTGTGGCAAAATTGCTTTGCCATGCACCAAGACAAGATTTTGCAGAATTCTATTAGGATCTTTGGTATTTTCGAAGAATTGCTTTAACTCAGTTTGACGATCAAAATTAAAATAAGCTACACTTTCAAAATTATTATTGCCAAAATGCTTTAATACCCATGTTTTACCTACTTGCCTTACACCCTGCAAAATTAAAGGTTTACGTTTTGGATTATTTTTCCATGCAAAAAGCTGCTCCTCAATATTTCGTTTTATTTTCATAAATCACATTTCAAGTGCTAATTGTGTGAGATTTATCACATAATCGAAACTAATTATTGGCAAATATAATTATTTTTACAATATTATAATAAAAAATCCTATGAAATTTAACAAAAATACATAAACCGCAAAGGCGCTAGATACAAAGAATTAATAACTAACCCGATGTTTCTTAGTTCCTTGGCGTATTAGCGGCAAAAAAACAACCGCGAATGCACGAATAAAAAAACTAACTCCTATTAACCGCCGTATTTTAGGCAACTTCACCCCTGAATGCTTGTTCGTTTTGATAAGGATTTTGCATTATAGTAAACAAACCATAAAAAACTATACCAAAAAGCAAAAAAAGATACTCCGGCAATAGTATTTAACATTGCTTCAAAGAAGAAGTTAATAAATAATATTAAGCCAAAGTAGAAAAATAAAAATTGCTTTCTTTTAATTGCAATTACTAATATTGTGATAATCCAAGCAATTATTAACACCAAACCAACAAGACCCAATTTAACAGCCACATCTAAATATTGGTTATGGGCATTAAAGTTATGCTCTTGAGCCTCAGTCAAATCATACTCCTGATATTTATTCTTCATTACTTCATCAATATCTCCTGTTCCTACTCCAAACAAAAGGTTGTCATTGAATACTTCAATCCCCGATTTCCAAAGCCAAAGCCTTATGTCTGAATCTTTATTTAATGATTGACCATTCTCAATAATATTAGCCGCTTCATTAATATTTTTATTTATCCGCGAATTGGATAATATCAACACAGTAAAAATTACTCCTAACATAAACACTCCAATACCAATCCAATATTTTTTGTATTTAAGAATAACAATTAAGAAGAAAGTAAAGAAACTAATTAAGTATGTAATATAAGCTGCACGACTTCCTAATAACCAAATAAAAATTGAGAAATAAAGGATAAGACTGTAATATAATATATGTCTTTTTTTACTTGATCTTATTAAATACACCAATATAGCAACCGAAAAAATAATGTATACAGAAAAATAAGTTGGATGATGAAAAATACTTAAAAAGACATGTGAAAAATTACTATATCGATGGTTTACGAGCTGCAGAAAGTTTAAATTTTGCGTAACAGTTGGCCAATTAGAAGTCTCAAAAATAAAATTACCGAGTTCATTCATTTGAACACTTTTGTTTAAAGCAAAAACTAAACAAATTATACTGGCAATAAAATTTCCTAAAACAAAAAACTTTAAAACTATTCGATGATTAACTCTTACTTTCTCAGTAATAAATACAGCTACAAATGGAATAACCAATATTGAAAGCTTAACCTCCAGATCAAATAATCCATTCTTTAAATCATCTGAATAAGCCAGGCCTATGACATGACTTACAAAAAATAAAAAAGGAAAAAGTAATAAGATTAGTTGTTTATAAGATACTTTTTTTATTTTACGTATAGAAATAATACTTGATAAAACCCACAAAAACATTACATAAGGCAAATACTTCCTGGTTAAAGGAATTGCTAATACCAGTATTATAAAAATATAATATTGAAAATCCGATCTAATAAATTTACTAAGTGATTTATTCATTATTATATCCTAAAAATTAAATATATATTGAATATAAAGAATCATGGAAAGTTATAAATATAGCAATCAATTTAAAAATATATGTCAATAAACAATAATATCTTTTTGAGTCTATTTTTATTTATTAAGAAATGTAACATCTACTTTATTACTAATCTAATAATAACGCATATCGTTTTGAAATAATACTTGTTGTGTATTTTTTTTCAAATGCTGCTCTTCCATTTATTCCCATCTGTATTCGAAGTGAACTATTAACTTTTAACTCCTTAATAGCATTAATTAAAGCATCAATATCTCCAGGTTTAACAACAATTCCACAATTTTCTTCCTCTACAATATACGCAATCTCAGATTCTTCCGGCACAAGAGCAATTACAGGAATCCCGGCAGCCATTATCCCAATAATTTTACTGGGCACTGCCATTCCCTCTAAACCCTCTTGTAATGAAACCAAAGCAACATGACAGGCAGTCACTGAATTTGAATAATCACTATTCGAAAGAAAAGGAAAAAACAACACATTTTCTGAATCAGGTTCATTAATGGAATCTAATAATTCATTTTTACGCATTCCTCCTCCAATAAACATAAAAACAACATCTTCTAATTTTTGATTTGCTACTTTTCCTAACGTCTTCATATCATTCCACATGCCCATATTGCCGGAATATTGAACAACAAATTTGTTTTCAAGTTTATTTTTAATAACAAACGGATTCGACTTATATTCTATAGGATTAATTAATTTCTCATCTTGCCAGATTGGGATGTAATGAACTCGTTCAGAAACTTCCGGGCAAAATTCCAGAAGCCATTTTTTCATATCCCGCCCTATAACAATTATATGATTACATCTTTTTAAAGCAGCTCTATGTATCGCTTTCCAAAAACGAACCAGTGAGCTGTTCGATTTCATTTTCCCAAGCCTTACCAAACCATCAGGAAAAATATCCAATAAAACATAATTAAATTTACGCTTTTTAATCCTGCATATAAAAGCCAGAATAATTCCTAATATAGGTGGTGTAGTATGTGTAAAAACAGGAGTCTTATCTTTTGTAAAAAGTAATTTTAATACAACACTAATTGTAAATGTTAAGTAGTTTAATAATCTTCCTAACAGTATATCTTTTTTAAAGCTTGTTGAAACTAAAAAAGATATATTTATATTATTGTACACAATACGTTTCGGTTGACGTTTCAAACAACTATAACTTGGTTGGGCACACCATACCTGAACGCCAATATGTTCTTCTTCTGCAAGGACAGAACATAGATTTGTGAACAAGTTTGCGGTAGAAACTTCATCCGGATAGAAAACTTGACTTATTAGAAAAAAATTGTATTTCTTTTTCACTGACTCTTATTATTTCCTTAATATTCCTTGTAAATAATCAATTTCCTAAAATTTATTCAAAACTTCAATTACTTTTAAAATATCATCTTTTGTATGAAAATACGATACAGGCAAGCTCAAAGTTGTTTTATGTATCTCTTCTGAAATCGGAAATGATTGATCAGATAAAAAGGACAAAGCTTTCTGTTTATGTGGAGCAACAGGATAATGTATCTCAGTTTTAATATTGTTTTTTAATAAATACGCTTTTAGTTCGTCTCTCTTTTCATGTCGAATATTAAAAATATGATAGACATCAAAAAAATCTTTATGTACTAAAGGTAAAATATGATCATCCTTTAAATTATCTAAATATAATTGAGCCAAGGTTCTTTTATGCTGATTAATATGATCTAAAACCTTAAGTTTGATATTTAAAAATGACGCTTGTATTTCATCTAATCTTGAATTAATTCCAATATATTTATTATGATATTTTTTATCTGAACCATAATTTCTTAACATCTTGATTTTGTCATGATACTCACTTTTATTTGTAGTTATTGCTCCTCCATCACCCAGACACCCTAAATTCTTTGTAGGATAAAAACTAAAAGCACCGAAATCTCCAAAACCACCAACCTTTCTCCCTTTATATTCAGCACCATGCGCCTGAGCGCAATCTTCGATTAAATATAGTTTTTTTCTTTTACATATATCAAGAATTGTATCCATTTCACATGGTTTGCCATACAAGTGAACTACTAAAACAGCTTTTGTTTTTGAGGTAATAAAAGTTTCAATTTTTAAAGAGTCAATATTATATGTTTTAATATCTGGTTCAACCAAAACAGGAATTAATCCATTTTTTAGAATTGCAAGTATAGTTGCGATATAAGTATTAGAAGGAACTATTATTTCTGATCCTTTTTCTAATTCCAAAACTTGTATAGATAATATTAATGCATCAAGACCAGATGCAACCCCAGAACAATATCTAACATTGTTATAAGATGCAAATTCCTTTTCAAACTTTTGAACTTCTCCTCCTAAAATATACCATCCAGATTCAAGTACATCTTTAAAAGCTCTCTTGAATTTATCAAAGAAAGGTTGGTTTACTTTTGCCAGATTTTCATATTCAATCATCATATCCTTTAAAAATATAGTCGTTTTCATCGTAATTTTCAGAAGCCAACACCATTAGTATTGCGTCTTCAGAAAAATCGTACATATTATGCCAGTCTTTTGGTTCAAGAATTAAACACTTCGAAGGTTTATCCAAATGAAAAATCTCTTCTTTTTCATTATTGTTGTTATAGATTTTACATTCTCCCTGAATACAAATAGCAGCTTGAATAGTTTTATGATGTCGATGTCCTCCTCGAATAGAGTCATCAACACCATAAATATAAAATACCCTTTTTATTTGAAATGGGAGAACATTTTCAATCACTGTTAAATTCCCCCTTTTATCAGTAAACGTCTTTAAATCTACAATATATGCCATATTAGTCTTTAGCTTTAATAAGATTAAATTTGGTAAAACTTTTTATCAAAGCTTTTGCATTTTCTTTTAATCCTTTTGGTTTATTATTGAATAAAATTGTTTTATAATTTTTATTCAATCGTTCAAGTTTCTTTTCTGTTTCTATAATTTTTGATATATAAGGTTTATAGAACTCCCTTATTACAAATTTAGGTAAATAATTCCAGCCAATATCAACTGAATCGTTTTTTAGAAATCTTACATAATGAAAATGATAAAATATTATTTCAAAAATTTTTTTTGTTTTTTTATCAATTCCAAAAAGCTTATTGTTATTCTGAATAATTTTATACTGCTGAATATTCCATGGTGCTACTCCACCACCAAGATGTTCTAATACTTGAATATTATTATATTTTTCTGGCCATTCATCTAAATATTTTTGATCTCCAAATTTACCATCCTCGTATTTAGCAAAACACCAATCAATACATTGGTTTTTCCACCTGTTTAATACCTTCCGACTTTTCGTATCTTTAGTAAAAGTAATAAATTGAACACAAAATCGCCCTGCTCGCTCCTGTTCATGAATTTTAGCAATTTTAGAAAACCTATGTTCTGTAACTAAAACGTTTTTTTGTTTATTCATTTCTTCTAAAAGAACTGCCGGTGATTGATAAAAAAATAAATCGGCATCCAAATAAGTACAATTTGGAACATTATAAGTTTCAATTACATAATCAATTGTTGAAGGAGTACAGGTCCAGCAATATTCTGCTTTGGTCCTGGTATTTTTAATATTTAATAACTTTTGATTTTCAAACTCTGATAAAGAAATTATTGTTACATTTTCTAAATTAAGTGAAATAAGTACTTCATACGCAAGATCATCAAAAGCAAAAATATAAAGACGGAAATCTTTTGTATGTTGTTTCAACGATTCATACATTACCAAACCACGGCTAAGATAAAAAGAATCAAAAAGTGTACAGAAGTATAACATTTCTTTTTTTATAAACTATCACTAATATTTAAATATTAAATATCACCCTAAAGAATCATATCACTAAAATGAAAAACCTTTCAATTTCACGAAATTATTTTTTGCATCCTCAATTTTACAAATTCAATAGTATGCAATACATAGATACTTGAAGGAATTATCTTAAAAATAAAATATTTAGATTTAATAATTCTCAAATATTCTCTAATCTTTTTTAATTTATATATACTTGTTTGGTCATTTCTTAAAATTTCTATTTCAGAATTAGATTGAACATCATTAATCAGTTGAAACCAATTCTTAATAATATTTTCGTAGTTAAATTTTCTATTAACAATTGTACATCCAGTGCTACCCATTTTGGATGATAAGTCCGGATTTGATAACAACATATTAATATATTTTATTAGGCTTTTCTTATTATTAGTTAAATACCCTCCTTCCCCATTTTCTACAGTATCTAATAGCCCTCCTTTTGCAGCGCTAACAACCGGAGTGCCACAAAGCTGAAATTCCACCGCAGAAAGACAAAATGTTTCGCTTATACCCGTCGGATTTGAAATACCAACAGAAGCAGTGTTCATGATTTCATATTTTTCATTACCCATTACTCCTAAAAATTTTATGGATTGATGAATTTCTCCCTGATCATCCAAAATGTATTTACTAAACATTCTTTCATATCTTTCATCTGCTATTCCCAAAGGCCCAAGTTTTTGATTCCTGTCATATAATTTACCTGAACCAATTACATATAATTTTGCATCAGGATGAGATTCTAAAATTTTTCTCCAGACTTTCGCTAAAAAATGAAATCCTTTTGCAAAAACAAGACTTCCCAAATAAACAACTGTTTCTGTTTTCTTAACTTTTCCATCATTAGGAAGATTGATTGAATCAACGGCATTGAAAATCATTGACAGTTTATTGATAATCGGGTGATCTCGCAATGTTTCATATTGTTCTCGTCCAACGCATATACAACGAGTTATACAATTATTTTTATTTAAATGATTTAATAGAAAAATAGGGGTATTATGCATCCATGCTATTGCTTTTATTTTTAGCTTTTTGATTTCGTTTAAAAAAGCCAGTGTTTCATTATCATAACTAGGCCTAAAAACAATCATATCACAAGAAATATTCTTGGCCTCCTGAGCAGCATCTATTAGGTTATCTACAGCTAAAACTTTATAATCAGTATTTATAGCTTTTTCGTATTCAGCAAATAGTATAATCTCTAATTTGTCCTTATAATATTTGTTTAAATAATATGGTAATGAAAATAATAAAAATTGAGTACCTCCTATACCAGGATTTCCAATTTCAGGATTTGACAACTCTACATCTCTAATATTGCCATTAGGTAAATATACTCCAACTTTTATTTTTCCTTTTTGCATAATCTAAATAAGCTATTTTAATTGTCCCAGAAATCCTTTAAACTCTGATCTAATATTTGCATTATCAAAAGAATTAAACTCCATTACCATTTCATAGTATGAAGTCATAAAATCTAAGAATTTTGCTTTATTAAAAAACCAACAAGGATAATTAGCTTTGTATATTTTAGGGTGAACTTTTTGAACTGTTATTCTGTCATTTTCATTGATAAAAGGAGTCCTGTCAATTAATACGAATTTAATTTCTTTAGATTTAACCAGTTCTAGCAAATCATAAGGTTTTTCGATGTATTGTAAAACACTTGAAAATAAAACAACATCAATTTCATTGTTTTCAAGGCATTCATCGATAGAATAGTAGAACTTTAGCCTATCATCCTCAAAATGATTTTTTCCAGCCTTAACAAAATTGGGTTGTTCGACAATACACCATTTAACCTCAATTAATGAATCGAGAAATATTTTATTTTGATAATAACTGCTTCCCAGAGATCCTCCAAAATCTAATACCCTTAACTTACCTCCATTTTGAGCTGCAATCCACATTAAGGATGATAATACAGGATATGAATATTGAATTTCATCGAAAATAACTGAATCCCTTTCATAAGGGACAATACCATTCTTTACTTTTAAAGTTGCATCTTTTACCTTCTCTAATATATTTTGCGAATTATAACCTGAAGATTTTTTTTCTGCTTCACCCCAACTTGAGTAATTCCCTCTCCACCCATAAAAAAATCCTGTTAAATAATTCAATATAACTTTTGGGATAATTCCCTTCAATATTTTCTTTACTCTATTCATATAAAATTTCAAGTTGGTTGTTTTGATTTTAAAAAATCTAAAACTTTGTCACTCATTACTTCTGGCAAATAATTCATTCCTTTAATTTTTTCAATACAATTCTTTGCATATATCTCTTTAGAAACTCTTAACTTTTCTTTCCATTCAATTATTTTATCCGCTAAATCTTCATATGAATTATCTATATATAAATCTCCATTAAAATTCTTTTCTAATAACTCAAACTCAGGAAAATGAAGATCAATATTATTGGTTGTTATAACTGGGATGCCAAATGACATTGAATGCAATATAGATAATCCAATACCTCCTGGATAAACAAATAAATCAGACTCTAGGAAATATGAATGTGTATCTTTTCCATATTTCGCACCAACAAAATCTATCTTATCAGAAATATTATATTCTCTGGCTAAATTAATAATCTCTTCTATATCTCCGTCTCCAACAATATAACATTTGAAATCAAAAATATTTTTTTGTTTAATTAAACCAAGTGCTTTAATAAGCAAATCTACTTTTTTTGCCTTTGTAACTCTTCCGGAATATAGTATAGTGAAATTATCATTTTTATTCTTCTTGAATATATTATGATTTAAATAACCATAATCTTCATTGTTCAATGAGTTATTTACCACCTTAATTTTTTTTTCATTTATTCCCATAAGTAAAAGATTGTCCTGCCCTTCTCGGTTATAAGAAAAAACCCCACTTGATGTTTTATAAATAAGTTTTCGCATTAAATAACCTAGCCTCCCCTGATTACCAGTTGTTGCATGCGACCACCAATAAAACTTTTTACGAAAAAGAATTCTATGTATTAAATATATAATTAAGGTGTGTATTAAATGAAAATCGACTCCTGTGCAAATAATAATGGAAGGCTTCTTTGAATATATATATTTTATTGCACCTTTTAAGTAGTAAAAAGTGTGATTAAAAAGTTTTAAAGAAGTATGATTAAACAATGATTTCTCGTCTCCTTCTAAACTGTTTATTCCCTGATAACTTCGCCCGGCAATAATTTCAAAATTAAAATCTTTTGATTTAAGAAAATTTTCAAAAACATCTTTTCTATAATGCGCTAGTACAGGTTCTATTAAAATTACTTTTTCCATCATCAAGTATTAAGCTTTTGCAATTTGTCTAATTTTTGATTCATACTTCACTACTATTATCACCATTAATACTGTAATTATAATATAACAGACAATTTCAATCAAAACAAACACTCTAATAAAATCAGTAAAAGAATAATTCTTAAACAAAAATAAAGAAAGTATCGCAGCGAAATAAAACAATTGCCATACACTCAATATCTTTATCTTTTTCATTGAAATAAATAGGCTGCTAAATGACGCTATAAAAAAGTTAAATGCATAAGACCAAACTAAGATTTTTGAAATTTCTCCCGAAAATCCCCATAATTTTCCAAAAACCAATTTGAATAAATTTTCTCCATAAAATGTAATAATCGCTATTTCGATTATTGCTATGAATATAATAATACCAATAATAGGATATAATTCCTTTAAAAATCTCTGATTATCTTTATATTTCGTCGAGACACGCTCCAATAACACATTTGATATTGATGTAGCAATTAATGCTAAGGGTATTGAAAGAACAAGTTTGGAAAGATCAAAATATCCTGTATACTCCGAAGAAAAGAATTTATTAATAAAAATAGCAGGTAATAGATAACTACTAGCACTCAATACGCTCGGAATTACATTAAATTTTGGATATTCAATATATTTGGCAAATACATATTTAAGTTTAACAAAACTAAAATAATCAAGAGTTAAGCCTTCTTTTACACTTTGATAAATACCGGAACTAATATTCGCTATATGTCCAATTATATCCCCTATAACTAATCCCTGAGATACATTTGTAAATTTAAATCCTACTTGAGCACTTCCTTCAAATCCTCTCCTGATAAACTTATTTTTTGAAATAGCGAAAAAGCCTTTTCTCCGAATAAGCCAGTAATTAATACTTTGATAAAAATTAAATAAGAAAGTTCCGAGAGGCACAAAGTATAAATAATTTGCAAATTCTTGTGATAAATTTAGGAACTTAGCAATATCTGATTTCAAGAGAATAATAATTAATACCAATAATATATTAAACAGGAAGTTTAAAATAAAAGCGAGAAAAAAAATATTAGCAGCTTCTTTATCCTTCTTGGGTAAAATTATTGAAAGCTCATATTTAAAAGATGATATTACTGTTAAAATACCTAATAAACTCAAATATACTGCATAAGCGCCAAATGTTTCAGGGGAATAATACCTTCTTAGTATAGGCTGAAGAAGAATTGGAATCAATTGTGCTAAGGCAGTACCTGATACTAAAATTGATGTATTTTTAAGTAATTCTGAATTACGTATTTTTTGCCAAATCAAGTTATTTGCTTTTTAAATTTTGTAACAAATATAAGGATTCTTAACCCGATTAATTAGCTTCGCTGAGCACTTTGTGGTTCATAAACTTGTGAAATTAAAATGATTTCCGTTTATCAACCTGCCTGGTTAACCAATAAAGAAATAATATGATCAAAATAAATATTGGAATAATAAGGAATTCATATCTTATGGAGATAAAAATAAAAAGTACTATTATGGCATTAATTCCAAGTAAATACATGTCTGTTTTTAAGTGAGAAAATCCTGCTTGAACTATTCGCTGATATGCATGTTTTTTATGCGCCTGGCTAAGTTTTTCTTTATTTTTCCATCTCCTAAACAAAGTAAAAATTGCATCAAACCAGAAAGGAGAAGATAAAATAACCCAGTGAATTATAGTAAATTCTGAAGTATTATGAAAATATATACCTAAAATGATTAAAACAAAACCTAACTGTGTACTTCCTACATCGCCCATAAATATTTTTGCCTTAGGCCAGTTCCAAATTAAAAATCCTAACACACAAACAATTAAAATGACATTAATAATATCTCCTGTAAACAAATACAAAACCAACCCGATAAATATAGCTTCCAAAGATGCATATGCATCAATACCATCCAGAAAATTAAATAAATTAATAAACCAGACAATCCCGATTATTGTAAGAGGATAAAGTATAAACGTATAATTTATTTCTGCACCAGCAATAAAAACTGTATTTATACCCTTTAGAAAAATAAAAGCCCCGAGCGCAGTAATCACTTGTGCAAGAAGTCGAAAAATTGGCTTTAAATTAATCACATCATCTATTAAACTAACTATTGCCAAAAATGCACCACATAACAATGCGTAATAAAGACTGCTTTCAATCCTGTTAAAATAAAATAATATTGAAATCCCAATATACCAGGTTATTACAATAGCAAGCCCACCACCCCTCGGAGTAGGTAATACATGTGAGCTTCTTTCATTAGGGATATCAATTATTCTAAAGCGATTGGCTATTTTTTTTATTATATATGTCAATAAAAATGAGAGAAATCCTAAAATAACTGATAATAATATAATCTTATTCAAAATCTATTATGGTTAATGTTTTAAATGGTTTTTATATGTGCAGTCGCAGACTGCGTGGAATTTTGCTGTCAGCCCATGACAAAGTTGATGTGAGTTACAAACTTTGAAATTTGTTTTTTTTGCCTCCATATACTTATGCATGATTAAGCTTTGTAATTTGTCAACTCAATCCCATTTTTTAATATTTCGGAAGCAACCGGATTAGATGGGTTAAAATCAGTTATAATAAATGGATGTGGTTCAATAAGCAAATCATCATCTGTTCGCATTTTCATAAGTTCAATCTGCATATCAATAATATCATCTAAAGAATTAAATATTATTGCCAGGTCAATATCACTATCTGCATGATACGTGCCCTTTGCAAATGAACCAAATAAAATTACATTTTCAATTTGATATCGACTGCTAATAGTATCTATATATCTTTTAGCAATTCTTATAGCCTCATTTTTATCCATCCTCTAAGTGTTTTAATATTATCAATCCATATAGATGTAAACCCCGGTGTGCATTTTTTATAAAAGTCTTTCTTATAGCTATCATACCTGGCATTTATGTTGAATGTTGTAATTACATCCAGCCAGACAATGTGTTCTTTCTCAAAATCAATCTTTGAGAGTTTTGCCAATCGCCTCAAATCATGCGTGAATGGTGCATGGCTCTTTATTTGTTTAACAATACCGGCCTTTATAATTTTTTCAATCACTAAATGACCAATAAATAAAGCCCAATGATAATCTTTTGAATTATAAAGATGAATCATCGTATAGAAATCGCTATCGGATGACTCTAACCAATGATTGAATATATTGTCAATTTTTATTTTATTATTATCCATGAATCAAAATTACGAAACTATTTTTACATATCATCATTTGAATCAATAGCCCTACAGACTTTTAAATTTATCACCATTTTTTTGATTTATAAGCCAAAGTCATTTTTTTTATTCCTTCTTCTACTGATAATGGAGGTTTAAATTCCAACTGTTTTAAAGTCATGCTATTCTCCATCTCAAAAGAACCATAAAGCCTGTCAAAAATTCTAGGATATATGTACATACAAATTTTTATAATAAACTTAGGTATAGGAATTAATATAAGCTTTTTATCTAAATATTTAGAGATATAATTAACCAGTTCTGTTGTAGAAAGAGCTTTTTCGTCTTTAGCTATAAAAACTCCCGAGGCTTTTTTTTCTATGATTCGATCAATGAATGCTACCAAGTTTCCTACAGATGTAAAACTTCTCTTATTATCTACATTACCTAAAGGCAGTATGGGAAACCTTTCAACTAATTTAATTATACTTCGCATATTGGCTTTAACATCCTCCCCATATACCAAAGGTGTACGAACAATAGAAATAGTAAAATTTTCATCTTCCAACTTTTTTAACTCGATTTCTGCTACATATTTACTTTTTCCATAAGCATCATCCGGTTCACAAATAGAAGATTCATTCCATGGTCCTACACCTGGTAAGTATTCACCATAAACTTTTACCGTACTTAAAAAAACAAATTGTTTTACTCCTGCTTTCTTTGCTTCTTCAGCTGTTCGTAAACAAAGATCCTTATTAATTATAAAGTATTCCTTTTCACTTATCTTCTTCGACTGGTGAACAATTGCAACCAAATGTAAAACGACATCATAATTGCTAAAATCAATTTCTTCAGGTTGATTATCAATAAGAGACATTTCATCAATCTCGTTGTTTTGAGAATATTTGATATAATTCTTACCAACAAAACTATTAGCGCCTGTAATTAAAACCTTGGTCATATTTAGTTAATTTATTGATATAATAAATAGGTAAATCTAGCAAGAATTATCTTTTTTATGTATATAATCAATGAAAAATGGCAGCATAATAAAAAATCCCATCACGGGTGGATCAAAAGGGTCTCCTGCACTAAAAAAAGCAAAGAAAAATGTAATTATAAATCCTACAAATAAAATCCCATGTTTTTTTCTATGCTTCAAATAAAGCAAAACAACTTTAATCATGAAAAATATATATAATACTAAACCAATAAGGCCTGAATACAATAATACGGTAATAAATGGATTATGCGGCCAATCATTTTTTTTTGTATTGGGGTAAAATCTTTGTCCATACCATTCTAAATAATCAAATCCATGTCCAAACACTTTATGATACCATTTATACTTTGTATCCCACAGTTCTTTCGCGTAATACCAACGCTCTGTCCTAGGAGAATAGAATGTTTTTCCTTTTGAATTTTCGTATCTTTCTACTGTTTTCTGTATTTTTTGCTCTTTAGATAGATTCTTTAATTTGATATCTGTAATATAAAACTCACTGTTTCGATATTGCGAATTTATTGGAAAGCCCATATTAGTATTTCCTGTTTCATTAAACCTAACTTTTACTTTTACCAGCTTCCAATTGTTTCCTAACAACTTAATCTCTGGTTTCAAATTATTCAAATAACCATTACCTTCATTTTTCCAGAAACCTATAAAGAAAGGCCTTATAGGCGGTTTTGTAACCTTATACTTAAAACTTAATTCATACAAATCACCTTTATACAAGGTTTCTATACGACCTAAGTATAATAAAGACCAATACGCTTTATTCCCATTTCCTCTAGTTACTCTGAGACAACGCACACTATCCAACTTAACAATCTCATGCTCCACAGAGTCGGCACTATATCCCCAATACTTTGTCCCATACTCAAAATTCCCATTTATTATTAAATTTGAATGACCAAAAATTGGTGGATTAGTGTTATCTAACCAACTGTTAAGATCCTTTTTTGTTCTTTTTTCATAAACATATTTAGGTAAGTCATCAGTATAGTCTAAATCTACCAAACTAAAATCTGCAATTATTATCTCGGTATCATTTTTTAGATTATAGATAAATCCTTTACTCCGGTGATGATTATCAATAAAGGTATACTTACAATTACATTCATACCAACCCTCTCCTAGTTCTTTATAACTTTTCTTTTGGTTCTTTATTCTATTAGTACCTCTGCCTCCATCATTAACATCCCATCCTAAGTGAAAAGAATTTAAATCACCTTTAAGAAATTTTATTTTAAACTTTATTAAATACGTGTGATTTGCATAGTAGAAAATTTCTGGCCCATTATATTGTAAGGCTCTATTGTAATTGTTTAATGAGATTAATTGTACTCCCTTCCCAAATTCAGTTTCAACATTTCTAAAATCAATCCTTTTTTCATCATATTTCCAGTAAGAGTCATTTTGAAAAAAACTATTATCTATTAGGATACTATCAACTGGTTCATAAACAGGCTTACCTTCAAACAAGATTCGATATATATAATCTTTATCATCACAACCTAGTAGTGTTGCATAACTATGTATATTATTTAAAACAAGTGACTTTGGCATGAATTTATATGTAAATATTAAGCCCACTCCCAAACTAGAAATAATAAAAAGATAAACTTTTAACTTTCTTAATATCATTCTAAAGGGATACTTATAAAAAATAAAAACAATAAAGATCATTAATAAAACTGTAAAAATAAAAATCCCCCTTCTTGAAGATGATAGCAATATATTTAATATTAATAAAAGGTTGAATACTGCATTTCTACTTTTAGTAAATATTCTTTCAAAACCTTCACCAATATAGTGATAATTAATAGCAACAAATGATAATATTAAATATAAAGCAAAAAAATTCCTATCCCCTGCAATATTATAATCATTTGTTAAGTTCAGATTAAGCAATAAACTTTCAGGAATAAAGCTTTGAAACATTATTTTTAAAATGTTGAAAATCGACAAAATTATCGACATTATGACAACATTTCGAATAATATGTACTATAGAAATATTCAACTTTCCTGCAAAAGATCTATTAAAAGCCACATAAAACAGTGAAAATAAAAGTGACAACCTAACAATACTTCTTAATAATTCATAATTCTGAAAATTACCATCTATTACAAATAAGAGAATAAATATAAATACTAATACAACAGCAGGCCAAAATGACCTAACAAACTCAAAAACACCAAACTTACTATATGAAAGAAATAAAAAAGAAATAAGAAGAATAGAGTAAGAGGGTATAAATAGGTAAGTTAATGGCCAAAAAAGATTTTTAAAGAAATATAATAGAAATGTTACTATTAATAAATTATTATACTTTGTATTCAAGAAAGATATTATATTTCTCATAAAATTTATTAATATAATTCAATACTATGTTGCCTTTCCCAGTTTATAGATTTATCTGCTTCTGAAATACTTATAAAATCAAAATCATTCAATAAGTTTTTAAATTTATTTAGCGAATATTTTAATCCATAGTAAGATTTAAATTTGCGAATTTTACTTAAATTTTCAAGTATTGGTTGATCGGCATCAAAATCTCTAGGATGAAAATACGTCATATTGTAATTGGATCTTTTCATAAAAGATTTTATTAAAAAATAAGGAAAAAAACGAAAAAATCCACCACCTGTTAATACAACCGATTGGTTAAACATATTATACGTTGACATTGGAAATTCCTTTAGAAATGATCCGTTATAATTAATCTTAAATGGAGAACTAGTGTTTAATTCCGTGAATCCTCCAAAATCATGCTTAGCGGGAAATACCGAACAATCTATTTCAATTCCATTTTCATTTATTTTCTCAAATGCCCATTTGTTTTTATTACCAATAGAAAATGCAGGTGCTCTAAACATATTTACCTTTTTCCCAATTGCATCTTCAATTGAATTTATGGATCGTTTAAGATCCAAATCAAATTCTTCTTTATTTTGTTTAGTAACCAAATTGTGAATATCTGAATGACATGCAACATCATGTCCTAGATTATCCATATTTCTAACTAAACTTGGGTATTTTCTTGCCACCCAACCAAGACAAAAAAAAGTTGCTTTTATATTATGTTCACTTAATATTTCCAGAATTATTTCTGTGTTCTTTTCTATCCTGGATTCAAAATTATTCCATAGTATTTCATTATTAAATTCTTTATCAAAATTAATATGAAACCAATCTTCTATATCAAAAGTTAAAATATTCATGTTTATAAATCATCAGAATCAATCCATGATAAATGCCAATTTTTTTCATCTTTTAGTTCCTCTTCAACCAGATTTTTATTAAATTTTTTTAATATAAGGTAAAAGGTAAAAGGTAATTTAAAAAATGAGTTAGCTGCTAATTTATAATTCTTAAACCAATATTTTGACATCATTGTTAAAAGCATTTCAATTCTTTCTTGTTTAGCGTATTCTTCTGTCTTTCTTAATAGTACACTCACATATTTTCTGTATTCAGGTAGAGTTGAAATATCCAGAATTCCAAGGCAAGGAACACCTTCTCTAATTACTTTGGTTGAGATTAAAACTCCTATAACTTTTTCATTCTCT
>JAUWQL010000159.1 GCA_030611105.1 Bacteroidales bacterium | reverse complement strand
TGAGAATATAAATTTTCGCTCACCTGTAGACTTTCCTATTTACTTATCAGGCAATTTTGGAGAAATACGATCAACTCATTTTCATGCAGGTATTGATATTAAAACACAAGGTATTATTGGTAAAAAGATATATGCAGTTGAAGAGGGATATATATCCAGAATAAAAGTTTCTGTAAACAGTTATGGTAAAACCATTTATATCAATCATCCTAATGGATATACAACAGTATACGGTCATCTGAGTAAATTCAATTCTAAAATTGACAAACTGATAAAAGATATCCAATATCAAAACAATGAATTTGAGGTAAATTATTTCCCAAAACAAAATGACTTACCAGTTAAGAAGGGAGAAGTTGTTGCATTATCAGGTAATACAGGTAGTTCAGAAGGACCTCATTTACATTTTGAAATACGTGAAACTATTGACCAGATTCCGGTAAATCCATTATTTTTCAGCTTCAATATTAAAGATAACATTGCCCCTGTTTTGTATAATCTCGTTATTTATCCTTTAAATAAAAATAGTAAAGTAAATAACTACAGTGAAATAAAGCATTTCAAACTGAAAAAAGATAATGCTTCGTACACTATTGTCGACACTAATCATATTTATTTATCCGGAGATATTGGTTTTGGAATAGAAATGTATGATTACCTGAACAACTCGCGAAACAGGTGTGGAATTTACACTTTATCAGTATTTATTGATAGTTTATTAATTTACAATCATTCAATTGACAAATTCTCGTTTTATGAAACAAGATATGTAAAAAGTCATATTGATTATGCAGAGAAAGTAAGGTCAAAAAAGACCATTCAGAAAACATTTATTGACCCAAATAATAATTTAAGTATTTATAAATCTAATTTGAACAAAGGGATTTATTCATTTAATAAAGATACCTCTTATAATATAAGATTTATTGCAACAGACGTGTATGGAAATAATTCAGAACTTTCTTTTAACGTAGCGGGACAGTTACCCGATTTACCAATCCCATTTGTTAAGGATTCAATAAACGGAATATTTATGAACTGGGAAACAGAAAATATTTTCGAAGATGATGAAATTAAAATAATCATTCCTGAAAAGTCTTTGTTTGACACTCTTTATTTTAAATATTCCAAATCTGAGCCAAAATATAGAGCATATTCAAATATACATCATATACATAATATTTATACTCCCCTAAATAAAGGCTACTCACTTTCAATAAAGACATTTGGCTTGCCAGATGAATTATCCAATAAAGCTTTAATTGCAGAAATTTTGGATGAAGAAATTAATTCAATCGGAGGAGAATTAATTAACGGACACATTGTTTCCGAAGTAAAAACATTCGGTGATTTTATTGTTTTGGTCGATACAATTTCACCTGAAATAAAACCCTTATCTGATTTTAATAATCTAAAAGGTAAGAAAATTAAATTTTTAATTACAGATGATTTATCCGGAGTAAAATCATACAATGGATATATTGATAACAGCTGGGCTTTATTTGAATATGACCAGAAAAACGATTTGCTATTTTATATCATGGATAGTGAAAGAATTAATAGAAATAACGAACATGAACTCGAATTATTTGTTATTGATAATAATGATAATATTTCAACTTATTATACAACATTTCACTGGTAAAAACTAAAACTATGAAAAAAATATTATTCTGGACATTAGCAGTTGTAATAACATTAGCATCAGCTTATTACCAAAGAAAAACAGGCCCTACATATCCTAAAAATACAGAAATACATTTTGTTGATAATTCAATTAAATTTGATTTACCAAGAAGTGGGGATTCCAATGAAGATCACGTGGTTGAACTTCCTGTAAATAATGCTTTTAATTCAGTAAAATTGCATTATAGACGTTTCCCTGTTAATGAATCTTTTTCAGTAGTTAATTTTAAACAACAAGAAAATAAATTATTTGCCTATTTACCCAAACAAGCTCCTGCTGGCAAGTTAGAATATTACTTATCGTTTACAAATTCAGAATCTGAAGAAGAAATTGAAACAGACCATGTCGTTATTCGTTTTAAAGGAAGTGTACCTGCATGGGCTTTAATTCCACATATCATATTCATGTTTGTTGCCATGTTGTTATCAAATCTTGCAGGGTTATTTGCTTTAGGAAAAATTGAGAAACATGTATTTTATGGTAAATTAACTTTAGTATTACTTTTATTTGGAGGAATGATTTTCGGACCTATTGTTCAATATTATGCTTTCGGACAAGCATGGACAGGAATTCCTTTTGGTTGGGATTTAACGGATAATAAAACCTTAATCGCAGTTATTTTTTGGCTGGTGGCTGTTATAGGAAATAGAAAATCTGCTAAGTACAGATATACACTAATTGCTTCAGTTGTACTTTTTCTTATTTATATTATTCCACATAGTTTATTTGGATCAGAATTAGACTATTCAAGCGGGGAAGTTATAACAGGATTTATTCAGCTATTATTTTAAAATAAGAAAGCAGGACTTCAAAGTCCTGCTTAAATTTCTTTTAAACTAAATAGCCTACTCTTCAGGAGCTTCTTCAGTTTCTTCTACTTCTTCTACTTCTGCTTCTTCAGCAACAGCTTCTTCAGCTTCTTCTACAACAGCTTCTTCTACTGCTTCTTCGGCTTCTTCTACTACTTCTTCTACTGCTTCTTCAACTTTTTCTTTTACATTACCGCAAGAATAAAAAGCAGTGAAACTAACAAGTGCTAAGGCTACTAGTAATAATTGTAATTTTTTCATGTTGTAAATTGATTTAAATTATAATTTAGGATTCCTAACAAAAGTAGCAAAATATTTGTAAAATCAATAAGTTAAGACGGTTTTATTGATTATTTTTTTGTTAACCAATCAATTATTAATAACCTATCTGTACATCAAATCCAGTTTTGAACCACCTTCCAGGCATTTTAACATTTCCAATATCAATATAATTTTTATTAAAAATATTGCTCGCTTCAGCATAAATAGTAAGAAGTTTATAATTCCACGACAATTTTGCATCAAATAACCAAAAAGGATTAAAATCTTGCTCCCCAACATAATCGTTAATATTAAAATCATATTTTAAATAATTTCCCGCTCTATCCTGATATTTTAAGTTCCAGGATAAATTCAGTTGATTTAATATTTTATGATTAAAAGAAATAATCAAATTATGCTTTAAATAATTTAATGAATACTTGGTATCATACTCACCTGAATTCGACTGCTGATCTAAATAATTGTAGTTAATATTTATAAAATCGAGCAAGAACTTATTAATTTGTAGCGAATTAGAAATAGTAAACCCTTGTGTTTTAACATCAGTTAAATTTTGGGTTTCCCATTTAGCATCTGAATCAGCATTTATTGGCTTAACCCATGCTATCAAATTTTTTGAGTCACGATAATAAAAACTCAAATTTGATTTAATAAAACTATTATTGAATTTCAATCCTGCCTCATAACTCCATGCCTCCTCTGGTTTTAAATCAGGATTTCCTATGTTACTTGGTCCGGAATAAAACAAATCTGTAAATGTTGGTAAACGAAGAGATTTATTGAATGTTAAATATGTTTTAATATTCTTTTGGAAACTATAACTAAGGTCAATTCCAGGATATATATTAAATGCAAAATCATTTTCAGAAACCCAACTGGCTAACAAACCGGAAGAAAATGAAAACCTTCCCACTGCAAAAGAATGTTCCAAAAAATAATTTGAAACTGTTCTTGAATATTTATGTGTGTAAAATCCATCCTGTTCTCCAATTGCCTTAATCGTATCATCCATTGGCTCACCTAAAACATTGCTCCAAATATTTTCTGAACGTAATTCTGCTCCAAACGATGTTATTCCATATTTTGTACTTATACGCGAATCTAGCTTAATTCCATAAACATCAGTTAAATGATAATTATGTCCTGTATACCAGGCTGCTGGCTCATATCTAAATAATTCAAATCTATCCTGGTGCCGACGAAAATATACAACCGGAATTAATTTAATTTTCTTTCCTGTTTCAAATTTAAGGCTTGTAAAAGTTGTTTTTGTTTGTTCGTATTGATCAGGATAAGCAGGAGTATAAAAACTATTTGCTCCAAATTCTTTATTCGTGTATCCAATTTGAAAATCAATCTTTCCTATTTCTGATTTATAGCGCGAATTATAAAATAAGTTATATTGATCATAATCGGTATTTTTAATGTACCCATTACTCTGTGATTTCGATACTGATATAAAATGTTTGGTATTTTTAATTTTATAAGAGCTTACCAGGTTCCCTGAAAATAACCCAAAATCACCAGCTGTAAATCCAGCCCTAGTATAATTTTTATCGGATTGATTGGTAATAATATTTATTGCACCACTAAATGCATTGGGGCCAAAAACTCTGGAGCCAGGACCTTCAAGTATTTCTATACGTTCAACTGAATTTAAATCGATTGGGAGGTTTAAACTATGGTGTCCTGTTTGCGGGTCGGTAATATTAACACCATTGAGAAGAATTAAGTTTTGATCGAATGAACCACCTCTTATACTAATATCGGATTGTATTCCATTTGTACCACGTTGCCTGATATCTATTCCTGAAAAATTTCCAAGCAACTCGTTTACACTTGAAACAGGCATTAGTTTTATTTCACTTTTATCTATCGTAGTCACAAACCTGGAAAGCTGTGAATAAATCACCGGAGCCCGTTGTGCACTTACAATAACTTCTTCGAGATCAAGATTTTTTGTAACTGTTGTATCTGTTTGACTTAAAACCTGCACAGGAAGCAATACAATGGAATAAGCTACACTCAGCCTTGTAATTTTTACAATTCTATTTAAAGTATTAAATACTGCATAAGCTTTTCTGTTCCATCTTTTAAAGATTATAATTGATTTTTTCAAACTTGTTTTTAATTGATTTTTCATTTTAAATTGATTTAAAATTAATAAGCCAGCAAATTTATATAAAATGACTGTAATACCTTACTTTTATCATATTTGCCAGTATATTACAAAACATACTAAATAAAGAATTAAAATTAAAAATGTAAAAAATTAAAAATGTAAAAAAATATTATGATTTTTTTAATAAATTGTATATATCATGCAGCGTAAACTTTTTTTTACCGTCGTTAAAACGGAAATATGAATAAACAGGAAAGCATTTATAAGAACATACACCAGGATATTATAGAACGGTGTAAATCGGGGGAGCAGAAAGCACAGTTTCAACTGTATAAGCTGTATTACAAGGCAATGTTCAATACCTGCTTGCGCATTGTAAATGACAGTCTTGAAGCTGAAGATATAATGCAGGAGTCGTTTTTAAAAGCATTTGAAAAAATTATTTTTTATAAAGGTGAAGTAAGTTTTGGTGCATGGTTAAAAAAAATTGTGATTAATCATTCACTTGATGAACTAAGGAAACGGAAACTAGATACAAACTCTATTGAAGAATCTGTTTATGAAATAAAAGATGAGGGAAATTTTGACAATAGTAACGAAGTATCCTTAAAAGTTGAAGAAATCAGAGAAGAGATTTGCAAACTTCCTGATGGTTACAGAATAGTTATATCGCTTTACCTTATTGAAGGTTATGATCATGATGAAATTAGCAAAATACTTAATATTAGCAGCTCAACATCAAGATCGCAATGTGCAAGAGCAAAAAAGAAATTAATTGAATGTTTAAAAGAAAAACAAATAGAAAAAACCAACTAAATATGAAAGATTTAGATAATATAATACAAGAAAATCGCTCTGAATTTGATTCTTTCGAACCAAGCGATGGCCATTTTAAACGATTTGAGCAAAAACTCAAAGAACTCAATAAAAAGAAAAAAACATTTACTATTGGCTATATGCTAAAAGCTGCAGTTGTAGCTATTTTAGTTGTTTTATCGGGATTATGGGTTTATGATAATTTTGAACCGAGAACTAACAATGGAATTGCCTTAAGCGAAATATCGCCCGAATATGGAGAGGTTGAAATGTATTATACTCATCTTGTAAATCAAAAATACAGTGAAATAAATCAGTGTGAGACATTAGATAGTACTCAAAAAGGAATGTTAATGTATGAATTAGGTGAAATGGATTCTATCTATACAAATCTAAAAAAAGATTTGAGAACAAATCCTAATGATGAACGAGTGATAAACGCCATGATACAACATTATCAACTTAAGGTTGAAGTAATGAACCAAATTTTACAACAATTACAACAAGCACAAAATATAAATAAACAAAAATCTGAAAACTATGAAAGCACCGAAATTTAAATCCACTCTATTACTAATACTCGTCCAAATATTAGTAATTACTTCAGCATTTGCTGTTAGTGAAGAATTCTCCAAGAATCTGCATAAGGAATATGATGCAGATGCAAAAACTCTATTAATTATCCAAAATAAATTTGGTGATGTTGACATCAATAATTGGGATAAGAACAAGATTACGATCGATGTAACTATTACGGTTGATCATAAAAATGAAGAAAAAGCAAAAGAACTTATCGATTATATTAATGTAAAATTTAGCCAATCGGGAAATACAATCAAAGCTATTACTGAAATAAGTGATAAGTTTAGTAAACGAAACACTTTTTCATTTGGCAGTGACAATAAAGAGTTTAGTATTGACTATAAAATAAATATACCGAGGGATATTAAACTTGATTTAGAAAATAAATATGGAAGTGTATTTATTAATGAAATTGCAGGACATGCTAAAATTTCTGTAAAATATGGAAACTTGAAAGTAAATAAGATGACCAGAGAAAATATAAAACCACTTAATGAAGTTAATCTTGGATACTCGAACGGAACTATTGAAGAATGTAAGTGGTTAAATTTAACTCTAAAATATTCAAAACTTAAAATCGAAGAATGTAAAGCATTAATTGCAGTAACTAAATATTCAAAACTGTATGTAGAAAAAGGAAGTTCGATTGTGTGTGAATCAAAATATGATGAATACAGAATAGGTAAGGTTACAAATTTTGTTGCTACAACTGCTTATACAGGTTTTGATATTAACGAAATTTATAAGAAACTTGAGTTTGATAACAGATATGGTAGTTTAGATGTAGATTTTGTACCTGCCAACTTTGAAAAGATAAGCATCGAAAATGAGTACGGAAATATCGATATTAGCATCGATCCGAATGCGTCTTATAATCTAAAGGGATATGCAAAATATGCCGATATTGATTACCCACGCGAGGGTCGAGTAAGCCGAATAAAGGAAAGCACCTCGCTACGAGTTGAAGGTCTGGTAGGAACAGATAATAGCACTAAATCTGTTGTTGAAATTGAAACAAAATACGGAAGCGTTGATTTGGATTAATTTTACATTAATATAAAAGTTAGAGATAAGAGATTGGAAATTCCAATCTCTTTTTTTTGAAGTACAATAATAATATTCAAGTAACTATTTTATAATGTTAATAACCTCCAAATTTTCATCGAACTTTTGCCTGAAACCTAATTGTCACAATCTTTTGGGAGTAATTAACAATTGTTGAAAACATTGGTTAATAACGGGTTAATTAATATATGCTGAAAAGTTGTAAAACAGTTTTGTATAGTTGTATATTTGTTTAACCAGGTGAGAGATAAAAGGTCGCTCAACAGGGCAGGGAAAGGAAAAAAATGCTTAATTGTATTTTGAACCAATCGTACAATTCGCAAGAATTGCCTACCCCAAGAGCCGAAGTTCGAATCGGAAAGACTTGTTCTGGAAGATTTGATCAATCCAAAAAAGAGTCGCCTAGCGTTCTTAAACAGATTGAGTCGTAAGCAGCACAACGTACGAATAAAGTAACGAGCAATCGTAGCCGATTTCGAAACGTACGCTGAAACCCCAAAAATAATCTTCGGATTATACTAAGGTTTGCACAAATTTGAAACTACCACCCAAGGGTCACGAACAGGAAAGGAGTTCCGCAAGGAAAGCCCAAATGAACGAGGCAATAAGTGGAAAGTCAAATTAATGTTTTACACAACAGCACTTCGTTCGTGAAGTTAAACCGCATGGTTTAACGAACGAACAGTTCAACAGCCAAACCTTAATTGGAATGGTTGGAGAGTTAAGGGTATGCAGCAAAAGATAACATCTTTCGTTGTCGCACCAACCATAATAACAGTAATCTGGCATTAAAGGAAACTTCGGTTTCCTAAAAATGAAAGGGAATTAATCTATTCGATTAATTCCCTTTACTGTTTCAATATTTTTTTATGTTATCTGTTATTTTTCAAATCCAAAAGCATCCATCATTTTTTCAAAAATATCAGTGTTTTCATAAATCCCTCCAAACTCCTCGGCTCCAGGGCCAAAAGCAAATACAGGAACCATAACTCCTGTATGATGACCTGTTGAAAAATTTGGCTTAATAGACAAAAAGGAGGCTGAAACCTTTCAAAAGGCTTATATTCATTAGCTTTACAGTAAATTAAAGGTTATGAATGAAAAAAAAGAAATTTATAGATGAGTTTTTAAAGGCATAAAGACACCAAAAAATATT
>JAUWQL010000199.1 GCA_030611105.1 Bacteroidales bacterium | reverse complement strand
AAAAAAGAGAAGCTAAGATAAGAAGTTTTATATTACGTTTTGTATTTTTAATGAACTATTGATCAAAATCAGTAAATAAAAAATCATGAATCAATCATGCACAAAAGTACACAACCTGTCTGCCGACAGGCAGGCAAGAACATGAATAAAACATGAGGGTTCCACAGTATTTGAATTACTAATGTCAAAATTATTAATTCTAAATAATTGAAAAACAGATGTCTAACTAAATTTTATTCTCGTGAAAAAACAATTTGTATTTTTTTTACTATTTAGCTTTTTAATAAGCACAACCATTAAAGCTCATCCGTGGAAACCAGATCATTATGTTATAATTGATACCGATTGTGGATTAGATGATTTTAGAGCAATCAGTTTGATGTTAGCTTCTGCAAACATTAGGGTTCTGGCAATAATAACTTCCAATGGTGTTGTTAATGCAAAGGATGGTTATTATAAGGTTAGGAGTTTATTAAAAGACAATTACCATGAGGGTGTATTGGTTGGAATGAATGCCAGCTATTCTCAACAAGCTCGTAATTGCGAGGCGGCTATGAGTTTTTTGTGGGGAAATGAAAATTACCCAATACAAACTGATCAGATTTTTTATACAGATGTACTGAACCGGGTATTTGATAAATGCTCAGAAAAAATCATTTTTATAAATATGGGAGGATTAAATACTATTAATTCATATTTTAATGATTATCCGAAGAAAATCGAAAAAGTAAAAGAAACTATATGGACATGTAATTATGATAATTTGTTGGGAAGTTTTAATTATTTATTGGATACTATATCTTATAATTCGTTAAAAAATAAAAAAATTGAAATTGATTATATAAACGGAACATCTTTCGGGAAATACAATAATGATCTGTTAAGTGAAATTAATAAACATGACACACAATTGGCTAAAAATTTATATAAGAGTCTATCCGTATTAAATAATCCTTTTGCCAAAAAAATGTACGACGAATCGGCTGTTTTTTATTTATTAAATAAGCAAATTATTTCTTTTGATTCAACGTTAAAAGTTGTTGAATATAGTTTAAAACAGGGAGTAAATATAAATAACCATTTTATTGATCTTTTATCTTATAATTCGGCAAATCAAAGTCAGGTTCTTTCTGAATTTTCAATGGATACATCTGATTATATTTCTGATATTCAGTTAATGATGGAATCAACAATCAAAAAATACGGCAAAGAGGAGTGGATTGCTTGTGTTTTAACAAGTGAATTACACAGGCATTTGGGTGTTTACTCTTTAATTGGTGCAAAAATGGGAATGCGAGCCAGAGAATATTTTGGAGCAGGGGTCGATGAATTAAGGATAGTTTCATTTGCGGGTTTAAAGCCGCCTTTTAGTTGTTTAAATGATGGTTTGCAGGTAAGTACCGGAGCAACTCTTGGTCATGGATTAATTTCTGTTAACGAAAATACTAAATTACCAAAGGCAGAATTTTATTATCTCGGTCGGAAAATAACTATTTCACTAAAAGAGGAATATCGTTATCAAATTGCATCGGAGATTAAGGATTTGAGTATAATTTATGGTTTAGACAGCAATATTTATTGGGATTTGGTTAGAAATCTTGCACTTCAGTACTGGGGAAATTGGAACAGGCATGAAATGTTTGATATTGAGGTACAGTGAAAAAGGAAATTTCAAATTTCTAAAACAATCCAAGAGTATGAGTTCGAAAATTATCCGCCAAAATCGTCGAATGCTAACATTTCATCAGGTATTCCTAAATCATAAATCATTTTTTGAACAGCGTCGTTCATTACTGGTGGGCCACAAAGGTAGTATTCTATTTCTTCGGGTTCTTCGTGTTTGCTTAAATACTCATTGTAGAGTACCTGATGAATAAACCCTGTTAATCCGGTCCAATTATCTTCTTCTTTAGGTTCCGATAAAGCTATATTGAATTTGAAATTAGGAAATTCTTTTTCAATTTTTCTAAATTCGTCTTCGTAAAATACTTCACGTAAAGAACGTGCTCCATACCAATAAGAAACTTTTCTTCCTGTTTTTAATGTGTGGAATAAATGGAAAATATGTGAACGTAATGGAGCCATTCCAGCACCACCACCAATATACATCATTTCGCGTTCAGTATCTTTAATGAAAAATTCACCGTAAGGTCCTGAAATCATTACTTTATCACCTGGTTTGCGTGAGAAAATATAAGATGAACAAATTCCGGAGTTAACTTTTTGGAAAGCACCTTTTGATCTGTCCCAGGGTGGAGTTGCAATTCGAATATTAAGTTTTACAATATTTCCTTCTTTTGGATAATTAGCCATTGAGTACGCACGATATGTTTCTTCATGATTTTTCATTTTTAAGTTCCACATATTGTACTGATCCCACTCATCGCGGAACTGTTCTTCAATGACCATATCTTTAAATTCAACTTCAATTTTAGGAACATCGATTTGAATATACCCACCTGATTTAAAGTTGAGCTCTTCACCTTCAGGTAATTTAACGACAAATTCCTTAATAAATGTTGCAACGTTTTTATTTGAAATAACTTCGCATTCCCATTTCTTAATTCCCATAATTTCTTTTGGAATGCCAATCTTCATGTCATTTCTTACTTTAACCTGACAACCTAAACGCCAATAGTTTTGAGCTTCTTTACGAGTAAAAAAACCTGTTTCGGTAGGTAAAATTGTACCACCACCTTCTAAAACCTGGCATTTACACATACCACATGTTCCACCACCACCACAAGCAGATGGTAAGAATATTTCGTTGTTCATTAATGTGGTAAGTAAAGTATTACCCGGATCAACTGGTAATTCTTTTTCATCATTAATGTTTAACTTAACTTCACCTTGTGGAGTAAGTTTTTTTCTTGCATATAAAAGCATCATAACCAATGCAAGAATTATTGTTAAGAATATTGCAATACTTAACAGGATAACTGTAATTTGTGATGTTAATAATATCATTCTTAATATTTTTTATAATTAGCTTTTAGACAACAGCTAATAGCTAATAGCCATTTTACAATTTAATTCCCATAAAACCCATAAAGGCTATTCCCATTAAACCTGTAATTATAAAAGTAATTCCCAGGCCTTTTAGCGGATCAGGCACATTTGAATATCTAATTTTTTCGCGAATTGCAGCAATACCAACAATTGCAAGAAACCATCCAACACCTGAGCCCAATCCAAACGCAGTTGCTTCTGCAATATTATTGTAAGCACGTTCCTGCATAAATAAAGAGCCTCCTAAAATTGCACAGTTAACAGCAATTAAAGGTAGAAATATACCTAATGAATTATATAATGTTGGTGAAAATTTTTCGATTATCATTTCAACCAATTGAACCATTGATGCAATTAAAGCAATGAAAATAATAAAGCTTAAGAAGCTTAAATCAACGTCATGAAAACTTTCGCTTAACCAGACCAAAGCTCCTTCTTTTAACAGGTAATTTTCAATTAAATAGGCAACAGGTACTGTAAAACCTAATACAAAAATTACAGCAATTCCTAATCCTGTAGAAGTTTTTACCGTTTTTGATACTGCCAGATACGAACACATTCCAAGGAAGTAGGCAAATATCATATTGTCGATAAATACTGACTTGACAAATATATTAACTAAGTTTTCCATCATTTAATTTTTTGTGATTTCTAATTAATTAGATTCTACAAGTTTTTTGTTTTTAGCACGTTGAATCCATATAATTGCTCCAACCACAATAAGTGCCATTGGAGGAAGAATCATTAAGCCATTATTTTCGTAACCAAAATCGTAAACACTTTCAGGAATCACTTTGTAACCCCAAATAGTGCCTGAACCTAATAGCTCTCTAAAAAAAGCAACAATTAAAAGTATAACACCATATCCGGCTGCATTTCCTATACCATCAAGAAATGATTGCCATGGTTTATTACTTAAAGCAAAGGCTTCAAGGCGTCCCATGATAATACAGTTTGTAATAATTAATCCAACGAAAACCGATAACTGTTTACTAATATCAAACACAAAAGCTTTTAATACCTGATCGACCAAAATAACCATGGCTGCAATTACTACTAATTGAACAATGATTCTAATTCTTGGAGGAACGGTTTTTCGTAACAAAGAAATCACAACATTTGAAACAGCCATTACAACCATAACCGATAAAGCCATTACAAATGCAGGTTTTAGTTTAACAGTTACAGCTAATGCTGAACAAACACCCAGAACCTGAACAGTAATAGGATTACTGTCATTTAAAGGTTCTGTAAGTAACTTTAAGTTTTTGCTCGAAAAAAGAGGTTCTTTTTCTGCATTCATTATATATGTTTTTTAAATTTGCTAAATAGTTGATTATGTGATTTTAATTTACATCATTGTTCAAGTTTTTTTCAATATCTATTTCAGGCATTGCCTGTTTTATGTTTTTAAAATAAGATTCGTAACTGCTCAAACAATCTTTAAGCATGTCATCAACACCATTACTTGTGATTGTTCCTCCTGAAATCCCATCCACTTCGTATTTAGAGTTTGGATCGGCAGTGCCACCTTTCACAATACTTATAGAAACAAACTGGCCTTGCTTATCTAATATTTCTTTACCAAGAAATCTTAATTGAAAATCTTTGGTATCAATTTCTGCACCTAAGCCTGGAGTTTCAGCTTTATGACTAAAATTAGCACCAAAAATGGTTGAAAGATCGTCTTTTAAAGAAACATATCCCCATATTGGGCCCCAAAGACCTTTGCCATAAACCGGAATTATATATTGTTTTGTTTCTTCCAATGAACTTACAAAAACAGGTAGGTTTCTTTCTTCTATCTGTTTTGCCAATTCCTTTTTCATATCAACTGTAAAAGCATCAACAGTTTTGTTTATCTCGCCTTTATAATTTATTGTATAACTTTCAAGAATATATTCTTCATAAAGAGCTTCAGCATTTTTAGCTGTACTTTCAATATTAATCGAAGTAAGAATATTTTGTTTTTTATTGATTTCTATATTTTTCTTCTGATATGGTTGAAGTGTTATGGCTGCAACAGAAAGTAGAGCTGCAACAATAATTACCATGATAGATGAAAAAATGAATATGTAAGTATTACTATATGATCTCATAACTTAAGTTTATTTTATAATGCTTTAACTTTAGCTCTTTTCAATCGTTTTTTAATATTTCCTTCAACTACGTAATGGTCAATTAGTGGAGCAAATACGTTCATTAATAGAATTGCAAGCATTACACCCTCAGGATATGCAGGATTTATTACTCGAATTAATACTGCAAGAAATCCGATTAAGAATCCATAAATAATTTTTCCTTTTGGTGTTTGTGAT
>JAUWQL010000196.1 GCA_030611105.1 Bacteroidales bacterium | reverse complement strand
GTCGGCAGACAGGTTGTGTACTTTTGTGCATGAGGGTTTCATGATTTTTTATTAACTGATTTTGATCAAAAGTTCAATAAAAATACAAAACGTAATATAAAACTTCTTAACTTAGCTTCACTTTTTTATTAAAAAACTAATTATGAAAAAGTTATTAATTATTTTTTTCGCCAGTTTATTTATATTCTCCTGTAATCAAAAGCCAAAGACAACATATATTTCGTTTGGTGGTTTTACCCAGGGAACAACTTACCACATCACTTACGAAAGTATAGATAGTATATATTATAAGGACGAGATTGAATATCTTTTAGCTGAATTCGACATTTCTCTGTCAACTTATAATCCTCAATCGGTAATATCTAAAATTAATCGAAATGAATCGGATAAAACAGATATGTACTTAAATGTGGTTTTACAAAAATCTGAGGAAGTATATAAATCAACAAACGGTGCATTCGATATTACCGTAGCGCCTCTGGTTAATGCCTGGGGATTTGGTTTTAAAAACAAAGAAAAAATGTCCGATGCAAAAGTTGATAGCATTCTTAATTTTATTGGATTTGACAAGATCAGTATAAAAGACTCTGTTATAATTAAACATGACCCACGCATTATGTTAGATGTGAATGCAATTGCTCAGGGTTATTCGGTTGATGTTATTGCAAATTTTCTTGAACAAAAAGGAATAACAAATTATTTAGTTGAGATTGGTGGTGAAGTAAAAACTAAAGGATTAAATAGCAAAGGTAAAGCATGGAAGATTGGCATTGATAAACCTTTTGATAATAACTTTGTACCAGGTGAAACTTTACAAGCCATTATAAAACTTACCAACAAATCACTAGCTACATCTGGTAATTACCGTAAGTTTTATGAGTGTAACGGAGTAAAATATTCTCACACTATTAATCCAAAAACGGGTTATCCTGTTACGCACCAATTATTAAGTGCAACTGTTATTGCAAATGATTGCATGACTGCCGATGCGTATGCAACTGCTTTTATGGTCATGGGTTTGGAAAAAGCTTCTAAACTTGTAGAAAAATTGCCAAATATTGAAGCTTATTTTATTTATTGTGACGAAAATGGCGACTATCAGGGAAAAGCAACACCTGCAATACAAGAACTCCTTGAAGAAGTTAAATAGAAACAGGAAAGAGCGAACCAAATTGATCCGCTCTTTCTATATATATCTTTTAGTCTAATTTTTCTTTTTAAACTCTTCAACTCCCGAATCTAAAAACTTAATAAAATTATCAATATTCAGGTCGTAACCTTTGGGCTCAACCAAAGTTTTACCATTTGTATCAACCAAAACATAGTATGGTTGACTATTAATACTATATTTTGTTATCTGAAAATCAGCATATTTTTTACCTAAAGTCTTTTTTACTTTTCCATCGTATGCTGATGTTACCCATTCATCTTCCGGCAATTTAGTTCTGTCATCAACATAAAGTGCAATTATTAAATAATCATTTTGTAAACGCTTTAACACTTCCGGATTTGACCAGACTTTATTTTCCATTTCTTTACAATTTGCACAAGCATGTCCTTTAAAATCCAAAAGAACCGGTTTATTTAATTTCTTTACACAAGCCATTCCTTGTTCATAATCAAAGTAACCTTCCAATCCGTGTGGTAAATGTAAGATATCACCATATTTTGGATTTTCACATAATGATATAGGTTCATCTCCTTGCGAATCCAAGATACTTACAACAACCTGTGACTTTGAAATATCAAACTGTTGAGCCGATTTTGGAGGAATTAATGCTGAAACTGCATTTAAATCAGCACCAAACAAACCTGGCAACAAATACAAAGCAAACGTAAATGAAACCATAGCTATAACTAATCTTGGAACTGAAATAAAAGGAATCTCACTATCGTGCGAGAATTTTAATTTTCCCAACAAGTATATTCCCAGTAAAATAAATATGACAATCCAGATTGCCAGGTAAACATCTCTGCTAAGAATGTTTAAATGATATGCTTGATCGATATTTGCAATAAATTTAAGTGAGAATGCCAATATAATAAATCCTAAAACTACTTTTACAGAATTCATCCAACCGCCTGATTTTGGCAAACCTTTTAACATCCTTGGGAAAATAGCAAACAAGGTAAATGGTAATGCAAATGCCAAACCAAATGCAAACATTCCTATTAGTGGCTCAAGAACAGCACCGGCAGCAGCTTTTACCAGTAAAACACCAACAATTGGCCCGGTACAGCTAAACGAAACAACAACTAATGTAAAAGCCATAAAGAATGATGCTAAATATCCTCCTTTATCAACCTGTTTGTCGGCTTTATTAGCTAATCCTGAAGGCAATATTATTTCGAACATTCCAAAAAATGATGCAGCAAAAGCAATAAACAGTACAAAGAAAATTGTATTTGGAATCCAATGTGTGCTTAAACCGGTTGTGAAATCAGCACCTGCACTCGTTAACGAAACAATTAAGCCTACACTTGCATATAAAACAACAATTGAAACTCCGAAAATTAAAGCCTTAATAATTGAATTAAACTTAGACGATTCCCCTTGCATAAAAAACGACACCGTCATTGGAATCATTGGAAAAACACATGGTGTTAAAACACCAGCTAAACCCAAAACAAAAGACAGTAAGAGAAATCCCCAGATGGATTTACTTTCTTCTATAGGTTCAGAAATAGGTTTTTCATTCAAATCAACTATCGGACTTAATGGATCAATAGCCACTGTTTGTGTTGGTTTTGATCCTTCAACTTTTACTTTAAAATCAGGATTGAAGTAAACACATTTATCATCCTGGCAAACCTGGAATTCTATTGATCCGGTTATAACAAAGGACTCAGTTGTTAATACTTTAATTTGTTGAACAAAAGTTGCCTTATGGCTAAAATATTTAACTTTCATATTAAATACTTCGTCCATCACTTCTTCCGGCTCAGGACTCTCGGAAGGTGTTCCAATAAGTTCAAATTTATCTGACTCGTCAATATTAAATGTTGTACGAACCGGTCCTCCCTCATCAAAATATTGTGAGTAAAGATGCCAATTCATATCAATATTTGCTTCAAATATGATTTCGGCAATTCCTTCTCCGGTATTTTTACTTTTATATTTCCATTTTACCGGATCAACTATTTGTGCAAAAACACCATAAGAAAAAATAATTAAAATGCTTGTTAATAAAGTTATTCTTTTCATGATCAAGGTTTATTTTTATAAAGCTTCAAATTTAAGAATTTAGTATCAATTTAAAAAAATACACAAGACTTTTAACATCTATATATATAGATATTAACAAATTTTAACAAGCTGCTAATTAAAAAAATAATACGATTTATGGATTAGTCTGTAATTATTTCTCCATTTTCATCAAAGAAATGGAACTCAAGAAGCTGGTATGAGCTAACTGACTCAATATTAATTTTTTTCTTGAATTTAAGAAACCATTTAAATTTCTTTGAGAAGAGTCCTTGTTTAATATACCCGGCTATATAAGGATGTACTTTTAGGGTAAGTTTTTTATAATTAGCTTCGTTAATTAAAAAGCTAATATAATTTTCAATATCGTCGACAAATAAAACGCTTGGGGTTATTTCCCCTGAGCCTTTACATGTCGGACATTTTTCCATTATTTCTATGTTCAGTTCGGGTCTAACTCTTTGTCGTGTAATTTGCATCAATCCAAACTTACTTAAAGGCAAAATATTGTGCTTTGTTCTGTCGGAAGACATAGCTTCTTTCATTTTATCGTAAACTCTTTGCCTGTTATCTGCATTATGCATATCGATAAAATCTACAACTATTATTCCACCCATATCCCGGAGTCTTAATTGTCGTGCAACTGCATCAGCGGCTGCCAGATTTACTTCCAGAGCATTTGATTCCTGATTTTCACCTAACTTTGAACGATTTCCACTATTAACATCAATTACATGCAATGCTTCGGTATGTTCAATTATTAAATATGCTCCACTTTTAAAAGAAATTGTTTTCCCAAATGATGATTTTATTTGTTTATCAACACCATAATGATCAAAAATAGGCAGATCTCCTTCGAAATGCTTAACTATCTTACCTTTTTCTGGAGCAATAGTATTAATGTAATCTTTTAACTCACGATAAACGGTATCTTCATTAACAAAAATATTATTAAATGATCCATTCAAAACATCGCGTAATACAGCCGAAGTTCTATTAAGTTCACTTATAACTAATCGTGGAACGTTGCCGTGTGTAATCTTTTCAAAAGCTATCTCCCATTTTTCAACTAAGCTTCGAAGCTCTGAATCCAGAACAGCAACTTTTTTACTTTCGGCAACAGTTCGAACGATTACACCGTAATTTTTAGGTTTTATACTTTCTACAAGTTTCTTTAATCTTTTCTTTTCCTCAGGAGATTCAATCTTTTGAGAAATTGAAACTTTATTTGCAAATGGTATTAAAACAAGGTTTCTACCCGCAATAGAAATTTCAGAACTTAATCGAGGGCCTTTTGTAGAAATTGGTTCTTTTGCAATCTGAACAAGAACCAGTTGTCCTGATTTAAGGACATCGGTAATTTTACCGTTTTTATCAATATCCGGTTCAATTTTTATTTTCGGAACAGAAGTAGCTTTCCCTTTTCTAGCCAACGAACTTTTAACAAATTTATTAAGTGTACGAAATTGATGGCCCAAATCGAGATAATGCAAAAACGCATCCTTGCTGTAACCAACGTCGATAAAAGCTGCATTGAGTCCGGGCATTATACGTTTTACCTTAGCCAGGTAAATGTCTCCAACCGCGAATTGTAAATTTCTTTTTTCTTTATTTAACTCAACAAGCTGCTTATTTTCTAATAAGGCTATGGCAATTTCAGAGGGGGTTACATCAATTACTAGTTCGGTACTCACGTGTCCTTCTTCTAATTTAGTAATACTATAGTTATATAAAACAATTTAAACCTAAAGAAGACAAACTTCAATAGGTTCAAATTATTAATTCGTTTAGAATAATCTACTTATCCTATTTCTTTTTATGACGATTTTTTCTTAAGCGTTTTTTTCGCTTATGAGTTGCCATCTTATGTCTTTTTCTCTTCTTTCCGCTTGGCATAATCTCAAAATTTAATATTCACTAACTTAAATTAACGCTTAACGCTATTCTTAACCTTATTTACAAATCTTTTTGAAGGTTTGAAAGAAGGAATAAAGTGCTCAGGAATAATAATAGTAGTATTTTTAGAAATATTCCTTGCAGTTTTTTCAGCGCGCTTCTTTACGATAAAGCTACCAAAACCTCTTAAATATACATTCTTATCATTTACTAAAGAATCCTTAATGGTTTCCATGAAAGCTTCTACTGCTTTTTGAACAGTTATTTTCTCAATTCCTGTGTTCTTTGAAATTTTGTTAACGATATCTGCTTTTGTCATTTTTTAAAAACTTTAATTATCAATAATTTAGATCACTTACATAATTTGAATTGCAAATATATATGTTTTCTTTTGATTAATAAAATACAAAACGATTAAATTTTTCAATTAACTGAAAAATATTTTATTCAATTACAAATGATTTGGAATCAACGATAACTATGAATAAAGCTAAACTTACCCTAAGGCGTA
>JAUWQL010000095.1 GCA_030611105.1 Bacteroidales bacterium | reverse complement strand
TAATTGATTTATTCTATTGCTTATTTTTTATAACTTCGATAAGTTCAGGAAGATCCATACCTAAATTCTTAAGATGTTCAATTTTAGGAACACCATTAGAATTCCAACCACGACGCTCGTAAACTGCATCTAATAGTTTTTCGTATTGTTCTTCTCTGTATTTTCTTGTTATTGCCACTTTTTCTTCAGAAGATTTTCCTTCAGGATTAACCCCGATAATTTCTTTCATTTGTTTATCGTAGCGTTCTGCTCTTGAATCATATTCTTCAACAGTAACAGGACCCGCAGCTCTATATGGTTGTTTGTCAAATTTTCTAACACCATAACCTCTACGAATATTAAAAATACGTTGGAAATTATAAACACGTTCCGAATCTTCAATCATTCTGTTTTTATCAAATTCTTTTCCTGTAACAGCTTTGTAAATAGTTACATAATTATCGACATGCTCAGGAACTTTTGCAGGCTCATCAGTTTCTGCATTATTTGCAGGTTCCACATCATTCCATGGTAATTTACATAAACCAACTAAACCAAACCATGTACGGAACATTGGAAAATAGTGTAAAGCTTCTGCCTTGTCTGCAAAAGTAGGGATTTGGTTATTTACCATATCCATAAATATTAACCAGGCTTCATCGTGCTGTGGACCTTTATTTGTCATAGCAAAACCACCTTGCTGAGCTAATGATTCTTTTGAAACATATTCAGAATACTCTAAGTTTTTGTTTACCATTCCAATATCATCAAGGAAAGCTCTGTCTGCACCATATTTTTCAACAAAAACATCTTTCATTTTAGCGATACCTAAACCGGCTATTTTACCAAAACCTTCACCACGTGCCAATTGGTGCATTAATTCTAATGCATCTTCTTTAGCCCCAAAATTAAGTTCTAAACCTCCGGTAATTTCTTTGTTAATAATACCGTTTTCGTAACATTCCATAATGAATGCAACAAGTGTTCCCCATGTAATAGTACAAATACCGTAAGTATCGCAATAAAAGTTTGCTTCAATAATATAATCAGCGTCAAAAATACCACCATTTGAACCTAAACCACCGGCATTTTCATATTCCGGTCCATCAACAATAACTTCTTGTCCTTTATAAGGTCCTGTTTGCAATTTAAAGTTCTGAACAGCTTTAGCGCAACTCATTGAACAACCAATCCAACATCCATCGGGAGTACCTTGTGAGAATCGAGATTTCCAAACCTCAGAATGAATTTTATCAATATCTTTATGACTACCATACTTGTAATTATTAACAGGTAATAAGTCATAATCATTCATAATTTCAACAAGGTGAGCTGTTCCTTTAGTTATCATTTCGCATTGTTCTTCGTCGAGGTCTTTCATCTCTTTATTAAATATTTTACCTCTTTCGCGAATAGCGTCAATATCAACAACATTATTAGCATTTCCTTTAACACCAGAAACTTTTGCAACTACAGCTTTAATTTTCTTATCTCTAAAAACAGAACCTATACCACCTCTACCTGCTTGCTTTAAACGAATCTCTTTCTTCTTAGTATCGTAGAAACTTACATTAAGCATTCCAATTAATGAATTTTCAGCTGCTTTACCTGAAGAAACTATACTAATATTTTTCTTATCTTTTTCATCATCAGCATACATCTCTGTAAGTTGTTCTGCTAACATATGACTATCAACATTTTCTTCGGGAGCTTCGAAAATTTCGATTTTTCCGTTTACACCGTCGATAAAGATAATTACATCATTCTCGGCTTTCCCTTGTAATTCAAGAGCATCGAAACCTGAAAATTTTAAAAATGGTCCGAAATAACCACCAACATTACTATCCATAACAAAATCGGTAGGAGAGATAGAAACAATGAGTGATTTCCCGGCTCCGGAATATTGTGTAATACCACTTACAGGTCCCGGAGTAATAATCACTTCATTCTCAGGATCATTCCATTTAGTATCAGGCTTTGTAGCGTCCCATAACATTTTTAGACCATAACCTTTCCCTCCAATAAATTTCTCTTTCATTAAAGGTGTAACAGCTTTTTCTTCAATCACATTATCAGACAAATTAATGTATAGGGTTTTATCCGTAGTACCTCTGTCTAATGGAGTAATATCATATTTATACTCCTTAAGCAATTTATGCTTCTTTTTCATTTCGTTAATATCCATATCTATTTCTATTTTAAATATATTTCTAAGTTTAGCTTTTCAAAAGTATAAAATTATGGTAAGTTGTAAAAGTATAAAATGACTTATATCAATATGTTATATTCTGCATATCGGATTCGAAATCACAATAGTTTAAAAGTGTAATGAATATAAGCGTTTTAATATAATTTCTTGTTTTATGATTTCTAATAATTAATTGTAATTTTGTTGTTCAAAATATTATTAATTATGATTGGAATAATGGAATTTTGGAAAAGTGGATTTTGAAATCTCCAATATTCCATATATCCAATAATCCATTTTTCCTAAACAAATCATATCAATTAGAATATACCTTAGTAATAATATATTTTCTTAGTAATACTAAAAAAAGACATTATGCAAGAACCTTTAGAATACTTTTTCGAAAAATATGGTATTGACATACAGAATATAAAGCATATTGTTTGTGGAGAAAAATATGTGGCAGTTGTTTTGAAGAATGGCAATCTTGGAGTTTGTGCCACACTTGATAATTATGTTAATATTGATGTTAAGGATTTAAGATTACCTAACTTAAATAATATTCAACACAGGATTGTTCTAAATGCTTATTTTAATGCTGCATACAACTACAACAATCAGTATGATACAACCATAGATGTTTTTGACAAAATAGATTTTAAAAAATACAGTGAAATTGTGATGATTGGTTTTTTTCGTTCGTTAGTTGACAAATTTGAAAATGAAAAAATAAATTTAAAGATATTCGATAAGGCTGTTGAAGATAATAAATTAACTAATATGTCGGAACAATTATCTGAAGTAGCTAAGACGGATGCTTTAATTTTATCATCAACTTCAGTTTTTAATAATACGTTTTTAGATATTATTAATGCTACTAATGATCATTGTGATATTTACACTCTTGGTCCATCAACCATTCTTAATAACGAAATGTTTAAATATCGTAATATTAAATTACTTTTTGGTTCCGTATTTGAATCTAATGATGTAAATACCTTAAAAATTATTCAAAATGGTGGCGGTACAAAACAATTTTTGCCATTTATGAATAAAGTATTTTTAAAACCTTAAACTATGACTTTCGAAGAAATAAAATCAAAACTTAAAAATCACACCATTGGAATAGCCGGTGCTGGTGGATTAGGATCTAATTGTGCAGTAGCATTAGCCAGAGTTGGTATTGGCAAACTAATCATTTCTGATTTTGATATTGTTAGCGAATCAAATCTAAATCGACAATACTTTTTTAGAGATCAGATAGGACAAAAAAAAGTAATAGCTTTAAAAGAAAATATAAAAAGGATAAATCCTGAAGTCGAAATTATTACAAATGATATTAAACTAAACGAAAAAAACATTGTTGAAATTTATAAAGATTGTGATGTTATTGTTGAAGCATTCGATTTGGCTGAGATGAAAAAAATGCTTGTTGAAACCTGTTTGTCGGAATTACCTGAAAAACCAGTCATTATTGGCTCAGGAATGGCCGGTTGGGGAAACAGCAACGATATAAAATTCAGGCAAAACGAAAATTTATATATTTGCGGCGATGAAAAATCAGAAATTGCAGAAAACAATCCACCATTAGCACCAAGAGTTGGAATAGTTGCTAATATGCAGGCAAATACTGTCTTAGAAATTTTGTTAAGTAAATAATAATGAAAATCACATTAAATAACAGACCTGAATCTTTTGATAAAGAGAAAATAAGCATTTCTCAATTACTTGAATTTAAGAATTACACTTTTAGAATGCTGGTTATTAAAGTCAATAGCAAATTGGTTAAAAAAGATGCTTACGATATTTTCGAAATCAAAGAGGGAGATGATGTTACTGTACTTCATTTGGTAAGCGGAGGATAAACTTTAGTTCCGAGTTATTAGTTCCAAGTTTTGAGTTAAAAAAATTGACTATCCCTAAATAGAGTTGACCACTTTTACTTTCTTATTAACTTTGAACTTTAAACCAGAAACTTTGAACTCATAATTTGTTAATACTTTACTCCTAATTTACTTGAATTGAGTTCTATTTTAAATTATTATTGCAAAAAACGGAGATAAATGAGTACTGCCTTAAAAATATGGAAGAGAATACTCCCTTTTGCTAAGAATAAATTTATTCTTACAATACTCATTTTTATTATCTGGCTTTTATTTTTCGACCGTAATAATCTTATTGACAGAGCAAAAGAATTAAGACATCTACGTCAGTTAGAAAATGATAAAAAATACTATATCGAGCGAATTGATAAAGACTCTAAGCGTTTAGAGCAATTAAAAACTAATAATAAAAATCTAGAGAAATTTGCCCGCGAACAGTATCTCATGAAGAAAGAAAATGAAGATATTTTTGTTATTGTTGAAGAAGATTAAACAGCATTAAATTCAGTTCAGTTCTCAAATCCAAGTTTAATAGACAAACCTCAGAAAATATAACCATACATTCTCGTCCGCCGTAGCGAATGCGAAGGATGATTAAAACTGTCTTTCCAACCTTCTGAATATTTCCAAATAATTTTTATATGTTTTCTCATTAGTATTTTTAACTACCAACAATACCATAAGTTTTTCCGCTTCGATTAACAAAGGCTGTTTTGTATAGTATTTTTCATGTGCAAAATTTAGAAATTTCAATACACGAAAAGCATTAAACCAATCAAAGAATCGTTTTGTGAATGTTTTAATATTTGAACTATTCTCATTTATTTCCTGAATTGCTTTGTCAATATCATTTTTCTTTAAAAATTCAGTTATACAGCCCGGCAATTTATCCAAAAGCTTTTTTAATTCTTCTGATGAAATTTTAAATAAATCATTAACAAGTTCAAAAAAACTTTTCAGTTCAATAAAAGAATCAAAACTATAAGTTAAAAAATCTTCTTTCCCGGATTCAATAATAGATTTAACCATTGGCCCGGTTCCAAATGGAACTCTGTCTGAAAGTCTTGAAGATGGATAAACACAGATTGTATTTAACTCGAAAACGTTACCTAAAGGAAATACCTTATGTAAAAAGTAGAAGTCTTCACCTGCCTGTTTTCGGTTCATTCCACCTTGTTTTACATAAGCTTTAGCATTTACAGCAAAACAAGAACCTACTGTATAATGTGAGTATGGAAATCCTGTATAATTTAGTGCTTGTTTATAGTAACGCAAATAAAGTTCATAAATAGTTATTGCGTCATAAACTTCATTTTTGAATTCATTCCCTTCAATAGGATGTTCAAAATACGTAGTTACAACATTCGTTTTTGGAAACCGGTTAAAATGTTTTTCCAGTTCAACAAAATAATTGGAACTTAATTTTGCATCTGCATCAATCGAAATAATTACACCTTTATCCTGGTCAAGTGAATTAAATCTAAAAATTGCCTGGTCCATACCAATCTTTCTAGCCAATCCGGCTCCAGCAAATTTCTCAGGAAGATTTTGTTCATTTAAAACAAAAAAACGAAGTAAAGAATCTTCGTGACTTTTAATCCAATCCTTTACTTCGTTGTATGTTTTTTTATTTTGACCTAAAATCTTTTTGTCCGAATCCTCTGAAGAATTAATTACTATTATTACTTCAATTGAAAATTTAGGTCTTTTGCTAATCCATATCGAATTAAGACTTGCTAATATTTCAAACTCATAATAACATGGAATAACTACAATATACTTAAGATTTTTTGATGGATTATTATCAATTTTTACCTGAAACTCTCTTTGTCTTTCAAAGTAAAAGTCAGCAAATCCCATTTTACGATGCTTTTATTCTTTAGTCTTTCCGTACTTTTCGTTCAGGCCTTGAAGTACGTCATTTGTAATATTCAGGCTTTTATCAGTGTATAACAATTGTCCATCGAATGAGTTGCTAAATATATATTTGTAGTTATATTCCTTATTATACTCTTCAAGATAATTCATAACTTCGTTAAGCACCTGACGATACATTACCTGCTCTTCTTCAGATAATTGCTTATCTAAATTATTTCTCATAGCATATAATTGCTGTTCTTTTTGTGCAAGTTCTTGTTGTAACATTTGAGCTTTTGCTCTTGTAATTAAACCTTTAGTAGCTTTATCTTGAAAATCTCGAACTTCTTTTTCAAAATTTCTTGCCTGAATTTGCAATTCAGCATCTGATTCGTTTATCTTTTCTGTTAACTCATTACTCTTATCAATAAAAAAATCATAATTTCTTACCAATGTATCAATATTAACATATGCAATGGCATAATCTCTATCAATTTCCTGTACTGCATCTTCCTCACTTGCTTCAGATTTTGTTGTTTTGCTTTCTGAAAAATGCAAAAAATAGATTCCTGCAACAGCAACGATTAAAACAACATTTAACCAAAGAGATAATTTTTTCATAGTTATTTAATTTAATTTTTACTCAATTTTTTAACAAAGCAAATATAATCGAATATAACACACACCAAAAAGATTTTTTGTTTTTTTAACTATAATTAATAGATATAAAACTTGAGATTCATAACTCCTTGACCTATCGTAAAGTTTAATGTCATATTTTTTAAACACCTTTGTAAATTTCCGTGTCTTAGTGCCTTGGGAGCAAGAATTTTACGCCACTAAGACAGAATCCAAAAGCTTTCGGGACTAAGATACACTAAGAAATACAGCAACAATTACATTCTTGATAAATTAGTTGTATTATATTGATATTCAAAGACATATCGGGAGTTTTGAGATTCAAAATATGATAGTAAAATCATTTATGAAAATTTTAACAGATTAAGCAATTAGCCGTAGTACGGCTTGCAAATTTATTAATTTTCAGTTATCGTGTAAATAGCATTTCTCTGTATTTAGGGAATGGCCAAATTTCATCATCAACAATCAGCTCAAGCTTATCTACGTGATACCTGATCTTCTCGAAATAGGGAACAACAACTTTTGAATATTCAGAAGCTTTATCACGAATATTCTCAATCGTATTTGCTTTTTTTCTTGCTTCAATCATTTCATCAACTGAATCTTTTATTATAGCAATTCGTTCGGATATTTCGCTAATTGTATTTAACTGAGGTTTTGCCATTTTTTCATAAATATCTTTTGGATATAGTTCTTTTAATCCTCTTGCATTATTAATAAGCACATTCTGATATTTAATTAAAGTTGGAATCACATGATTCCTGATTAAATCTCCCAACACCCTTGCTTCAATCTGAATCTTCTTGGTGTAGATTTCCAATCTGATATCGTAGCGGGCTTCTAATTCACGATCAGTTAATACCTGCGTTTTTTCAAATACATCTTTCGTGTGCTTGGATATAAATGCTTTTAAAGCTTCGGGAACATCAGATATATTTGACAATCCACGTTTAGCTGCTTCTTTTATCCAATCTTCACCATAACCATTCCCCTCAAATCTTATTTTTTTCGATGCAATGATGTATTTTTTTAAAATCTGAAAAATTGCTTCATCCTTTTTAATATCTTTTTCGATTAAAGCATCTACTTCCTTTTTAAACTGAACAAGTTGATTTGCAACAACTGTATTTAAAGTAATCATTGGTGAAGCTACGTTCGCAGATGAACCAACAGCACGAAATTCGAAACGGTTACCCGTAAATGCAAATGGCGAAGTCCTGTTACGATCAGTATTATCCAACAAAATTTCCGGTATTTTACCAATATCCAGTTTTAATTCTGTTTTTTCATCAGGCGTCATTTTTTTATTAGTAACTCTTTTCTCCAACTGATCCAACATATTACTAAGCTGCGAACCTATAAATACCGACATAATTGCGGGCGGAGCCTCGTGAGCTCCTAGTCGATGTTCATTTCCTGCAATTGCAACACTGGCACGTAAAATGTCTGAATAATCATGAACAGCTTTAACTGTATTAATCAGGAATGTTAAAAACTGCGTGTTACTTTTTGGAGTTTTACCGGGCGATAACAAGTTTTTGCCATTATTAGTCAACATAGACCAGTTATTATGTTTCCCGGAACCATTAATTCCTTTAAAAGGTTTTTCATGGAAAAGGACTCTGAAATTATGACGACGAGCAACTTTATCCATTAAAGTCATTAAAATCTGGTTATGATCGACAGCCAAATTTGCTTCTTCAAATATAGGCGCACATTCAAACTGGTTTGGAGCAACTTCATTATGTCGTGTTTTAACAGGAATGCCTAACTTATACGCTTCTATTTCAAAATCGACCATATAGTTTTTTACACGATCCGAAATTGAACCAAAATAATGATCACTTAACTGCTGATCTTTTGCCGATGAATGACCTATCAATGTTCTTCCCGTTAAATATAGATCAGGACGTGCATTATACAAAGCACTGTCAATTAAAAAATATTCTTGTTCCCAACCTAAAGTAATATTTACTTTTACGACATCTTTATCGAAATACTGGCAAACATCAACAGCTGCTTTATCTAAAAAGTTTAAAGATTTTATCAACGGAGTTTTATAATCGAGTGCTTCACCTGTATATGCAACAAAAATTGTTGGAATACAAAGTGTATTTCCATAAACAAATGCCGGCGATGAAGGATCCCATGCTGTATATCCACGCGCCTCGAAAGTATTACGAATACCGCCACTTGGAAAACTTGAAGCATCGGGTTCTTGCTGAACCAGCATTTCACCTTGAAAATTTTCTATTACGCCACCACCTTCAGCCGGTTCGAAAAAGGCATCGTGCTTTTCGGCTGTTGATCCATTCAAAGGATGAAACCAGTGCGTATAATGTGTAGCTCCACGGTCAACCGCCCATGCTTTCATTCCTATGGCTACCTGATTAGCGATCTTTCGGTCAATACGTATTCCCTGATTTATCGATTCAACAACATTTTTATATGCTTCATGAGATAAGTACTCTTGCATTTTGTACTTATCAAAAACATTTTCTCCAAAATATTCGGAAGTTTTCACCGATGGAAGTGTTACATCAACAGGTTTCCTGTTTAGCACTTCTTCAATTGCTCTAAATCTGATTGTAGCCATAGCTAATTTAAAATTTTGAATAAAAAATTATAAATATCAACCCAAAAGTATATTATTTTTTCTAATACCCCTAATTTTTTACACCATGCTTTGATTATTTATATCTTTTTTAAATTACACCCCTGTAATTTTAGTATCTTGTTAAAGTATTTTAATGTTTTTATAATATATACAAAAAAAAGTCCGACATCCCTATTTTATCGGGAGCCGGACTTTGATTTTAAAACAGAAAATATTTTATTTCATTATCTCTGCATAATATTTATAGAAATAAGGAATCGTATTAATACCATTATAAAATTGTTCCAATGGATAATTTTCGTTTGGAGAGTGAATTGCATCAGACTCTAAACCAAATCCCATTAATACGGATTTAATTCCTAAAACCTTTTCAAACTCTGAAATAATCGGAATACTACCACCACTACGAACAGGAACCGGTTTTCTTTTGTAAATTTCTTCGTAAGCTTTTTCAGCTGCTTCGTAAGCCGGTAAATCAATCGGGCAAACATAAGCCTGGCCACCATGCAGGGGCTTAACATTTACTTTTACATAATCAGGGGCGATTTTTTCAAAATGTTCTTTAAACAATTTTGAAATTTCCTCATTATTTTGATTCGGAACTAAACGAGTAGAAATTTTTGCGTGAGCTTTTGAAGGAAGAACCGTTTTAGCTCCCTCACCGGTATATCCACCCCAGATACCGCAAACATCAAATGATGGACGAATACCTGTACGCTCATTTGTTAAGTATCCTTTTTCTCCCCACAATTCTTTAACATCGATTGCTTTTTTGTACTCCTCCTTATTAAATGGAGCTTCAGCCATTTTAGCTCTTTCAGCATCAGAAACTTCCAAAACATCATCGTAGAAACCCGGAATTGTAATATGGCCATTTTCATCAACCATTTCTGTGATCATTTTTGCTAATACATTAATTGGGTTAGCAACTGCACCACCAAATATACCCGAATGAAGATCTCTTTCTGGACCAGTCACTTCAACTTCCCAGTAAGATAATCCACGTAAACCTGTAGTAATTGAAGGTATATCAGGAGCAATCATTCCCGTATCAGAAACTAAAATAACATCAGCCATAACAAGATCTTTGTTTTGCGCACACCATTTTGAAAGGCTTGGTGAACCAATTTCTTCTTCACCTTCGATCATGAATTTCACATTACAAGGCAAAGAATCTGTTTTAACCATCGCTTCAAATGCCTTAATATGCATATACCCTTGTCCTTTATCATCATCAGCACCACGAGCCCAGATTTTACCATCTTTAACAACAGGCTCAAAAGGCTTGGTTTCCCATAAATCAATAGGATCAACAGGCATTACATCGTAGTGAGCATATACCAACACTGTTGGTTTGGCAGGATCAATTAACTTCTCAGCAAAAACTACCGGATTACCATCAGATGGCATTACTTCTGCCTTATCACAACCTGCAGCTAATAAAGCCACTTTTAAAGCTTCAGCGGTTTTTACCATATCCGGCTTATGATCTTGTATTGAACTTATTGAAGGGATTCTGATCAACTCGAATAATTCCTCAAGAAATCGATCCTTATTCGCTTCGATGTACTGTTTTACTTTTTCCATTTTATTTTGATTTTACAATTAATAATTTCTTTTAGGAAGGGCTAAATTAATACTTTTCATTCATATTACATATTATCCTTGAAAAGCTTTATGGTTTAATATTCATTTTTCGTAATTACGTAGATTGCAAATGTGCTCAGAAATTGGACTGGCTTATTCAAATATTTTATTGATTTTCTTTGAGTTCCATTATAATTTTACCGCAAGGGACACAAAGGTTTACGCAAGGAACGCTATAAATTATTGACTACTCGTCGTATTCCATTTTTAATTAGTGTAACATTAAAATTTATTAACATGCCTAACCTGCAATCTGATAGTTTTAAATATGTTAATACTTGTGCAAGGTGAATATCATTTAAAGTATCTACCGATTTAATTTCAATAATTACTTTGTTTTCGATAATTAAATCAACCCTGTAACCTATCTCTAACTTTACATCTTCATATATTAGAGGTAAGGGTTTTTGTTTTTCAACTATCAAATTTGTTTTCTTTAATTCATAAAATAAACATTCTTCGTATGCACTTTCAAGAAGTCCGGGGCCTAATGATTTGTGAACTTTTAATGCACAATCAAATACTACTTTAGATATTTCATTTTCTGTCATTTTATTATTCTTTTTGCGTTCTTAGCAAGTTTCGTTGCGATCTTTGCGGTTGAGATTTTATTTCATTTTCTATTTATTAATTTTGACTTACCCATTATTTATTTTTCTTTAAATACTCAATTTCTTTTTTATATGCTTCCACAGTCTCCAATAATTCATCATACCATTCTTTTCCATACTTACGCACTAAAGCATCTTTTAAAAACTCGTAAGCTTTCACTTTTTTCTTACTCCCAAATTTTCGGGCAGGATCGCAAACATTCCAGAAATGATAATTCAAGGCATCCATATCATCACCAAGTTTTTTTATTCTGATTGGATATAGGTGACAGGAAATTGGTTTACGAAAAGGTATTTTATTTTTAATAAAGGCTTTCTCAATTCCACATTTTGCTATACCGTGTTCAAATATTGTATAAACACACTCTTTACCATTAAGTAATGGTGTTACTAATTCTCCATCTTTTTTATCAATTACTGTATATCCAACTTTTTCAATCTCCTTTATTGATTCTTCTCTTAAATACTTTTTAAATTTTGGATAATATTGTTCAATCGATTTATCTTCTCCATCTCCCAATGGAGCACCAGCCTCACCTTCGACACAACAATGTCCTTTACAACTATCCAGATTACAAAGAAAGTTTTCTTCGAGTAATTCTGTTCCGACTATACAGTTGCCCACTTGCATCATATAATTCATCGGCTTAATATTATTCGATTGCTAAATTTTTGCCTGTCATCTCTTCAGAAGCATCTATTCCCATTAACGACAATATTGTTGGAGCAACATCAGCCAAAATTCCATCCTGAACAGATTTAAATCTATCTGAAACCAAAATAAAAGGAACCGGATTTAATGAGTGTGCTGTATTTTCTGAGCCATCTGGATTAATAGCATTATCGGCATTACCATGATCAGCAATTATTATAACTTCGTAGCCATTAGCCTTTGCTGTTTCAACCACCTCGTTCACACACTGATCAACTGCTTCTACAGCTTTTATTATCGCCTCATAAACACCGGTATGACCTACCATATCACCATTTGCAAAGTTCAAACAGACAAAATCAGTTTCCTGCTTTTTTAATTCCTCAACTATAGCATCCTTAACCAAATAAGCACTCATCTCCGGTTGCAAATCATAAGTTGCTACTTTGGGTGATGATCTCAAAATTCGTTTTTCGTTTTCGAATTCTTTTTCGCGCCCCCCTGAAAAGAAGAATGTAACATGTGCATACTTCTCTGTTTCGGCAATACGAATTTGTTTTTTACCATTACGTGCTAAAATTTCGCCCAGCGTATTATTCAGGTTTTCTTTATCGTAAGCAATATGAACATTCTTAAATGATTCATCATAGCGAGTCAGGGTTACGTAATGCAAAGGCATTGTTTGCATTCCATGTTCAGGCATATCCTGTTGTGTTAAAACAATGGTCATCTCACGTAAACGATCTGTGCGAAAGTTAAAGCATATTACAACATCGTTTGCTTGAATTTTTCCAACAGGATTTTCATCAGCATCAACTTTTACAATTGGTTTTATAAATTCATCGGTAATGCCTTCGTCATATGATTCCTGAACTGACTTAACTATATCAGTAGTTTGCTTTCCCTTACCTTGAACCAACAAATCGTATGCTTCTTTTATTCGCTCCCAGCGCTTATCGCGATCCATTCCGTAATAGCGCCCAACAAGCGTTGCAATTTCTCCATTAGATTTATCTAAATGATTTTGCAGATTTTGTATAAATCCTTTTCCACTTCGCGGATCAACATCACGTCCGTCGGTTAATGCATGAATATAAACTTTATCTAGTCCATGATTTTTTGTTAAATCACAAAGTTTATATAAGTGCTTATCAGACGAATGAACACCGCCATCGGAAACCAATCCAATAAAATGGACAGCAACATTATTTTTTTTTGCGTAATTAAATGCATTTACTAAAGCTTCATTTGAAGCTATACTGTTATCTTCAACAGCTTTGTTGATTTTAACTAAATCCTGATAAACCACACGGCCTGCACCAATATTTAAATGCCCTACTTCTGAATTTCCCATTTGTCCTTCAGGTAAGCCCACATTATTCCCTGAAGTTTGCAATTGCGAGTGTGGGTATTTCGTGTATAAACTATCTATATAAGGAGTATTTGCATTATAAATTACATCCGATTTTGTTTTATTTCCTATTCCCCAACCATCAAGAATAAGTAAAATAACTTTTTGATTATTATTCATTTTGTCTCCTTTTTTCATTTTATTTTATAACAAGTACTTTCGCAAAAAGTTCTTACAAAATTATCCTTTTTTAATTCCTAATAAAATTATTGAGTTCACAAAAACAAAAAAGAGAATAACTCACAATTAAGCCATTCTCTTTCTCTAACCCTAAATTTACTACCTAAAAAATTAACCCTAAAATTTATTAACTATATTGTTTTTTAAGCTCTAAGCTTTATGTTATTCAACATTTCCAACTGAGTGAAGATAAGTAAATTAATTCCTCAAAAGGGCTGCAAATGTAATCAAGAAAGTAATATTTCCAAATAATTTTTTTAATTTTTTTATATGATTTACAACATGTTTTTAACACGTTGATTATAAACAAAATACATGACCATTAAACCAACTATTTTTCAATCCGTCAAATATTAGTTGTTTTTTTAAATTAATAATTCATATTTGTCAAACAGTTAATTAAAAAATTTAAAGATGTCAAATAAAGTAAGTGTATTTAAAAAATTTCCGCGGACTTTCTGGATTGCTAACTCAATGGAGCTATTTGAGCGTTGGGCATGGTACGGATTTTACATGTTATTAGCTAACTACCTGACCAAATCGACCGATGTTGGGGCTTTGGGATTAAGTCAGGAAGAAAAAGGCCTGATAATGGGAATTGGCACAGCTGTACTTTATTTTTTACCAATAATTACCGGTGCAATTGCTGACCGATATGGTTACAAAAAAATATTATTCTCGGCATTTATCATTTATGCAGTTGGATTTTTAATAATGCCGCACTGTAAGTCTTTTGCATCATTTTTCTCCATTTTTCTTTTTGTAGCAATTGGAGGAGCTCTTTTTAAACCGATTATTACAGCTACAATTTCAAAAACAACTGATGATACAACATCATCCATCGGATTTGGGATTTATTACTGGATGGTGAACGTTGGTGCATTTATCGGTCCTATTGTTGCTTTACAATTCAGTAAAATTTCATATACTACCGTATTTTATTTAAGTGCTGTTTTTATATTAATAAATATTCCATTTTTATTTTTTTATAAAGAACCCGAAAGAAAACCATCAGACATACCATTTGGAAAATCACTAAGAATGGTTTTTAAAAATATAGGAATTGCTCTAAGCGATTACAAATTCATTATTTTCCTTTTAATAGTTGCCGGATTCTGGTCGATGTACTACCAACT
>JAUWQL010000071.1 GCA_030611105.1 Bacteroidales bacterium | reverse complement strand
TTCCCATTTAATATCAGCGAGATACTGCCTGCATAAATCATCACTTGAAAAACGTTCAGTAAATTCTATGAAGTTTTCTCCTTTAAATATTTCCATACTTATTTATTTTATAGGCAAATATAATTGTTTATATGTAAACACCCCAATAAATTTAAAATGACTAAAGTTTAAAATACTTAAAATGACTAAAGTTTAAAATACTTAAAATGACTAAAATACTTACTAAACATTTTAGGCAATTTAGCTCATTTTAGGCATTTATAATTTAAAATTATTTATTATTTACCCGACATAAGTTTTTCAATTTCATCAACTTCTCTCGGAACATTTTCCATTAAATCTATTGGTTTTAGATTTACTACAACATCGTTTTCGATTCGAATACCAATATTCTCTTCAGGTATATATAAGCCCGGTTCGCATGTCAATACCATTCCGTTTTCAAGAATAGTTGTTCGTTCTCCTACATCATGAACATCTAAACCTATAAAATGGCATGTACCATGAGGGTAATATTTTTTAAATAAAGGTTTTTCAGGATCCTGCTTATCGATATCTTCCTGAGTATATAAACCCAGTTTTATATGTTCTTCCTGTAACAGCTTTTCGACTCGTTCGTTAATTCGGTTAATAGTAGTTCCTGGCGTTAACCAGCTTGTTGCCTTTTTCATAACTCTTAAAACAGCCTCGTAACATTCTTTTTGTCGTGGTGTAAATTTGCCGTTTACAGGAATAGTTCGTGTGCAATCAGCAGCATAGTTTGCATATTCGGCACCAAAATCCATTAAAAGTAAATCGCCATCCTTGCACTTTTTATTGTTTTCAATATAATGCAAAACACAAGCATTTTTACCACTCGCAATAATTGGATCGTAAGCATGTCCTGTAGCTTTGTTCCATAAAAATTCGTGAGTAATTTCTGCTTCAATTTCATATTCAGTAACACCCGGCTTAACAAATTTTAAAATTCGCTGAAATGTTTTTCCCGTAATATCGCAAGCTTCTTTCATTAGTTCGATTTCTTCAGTTTCCTTTTTTAATCGAAGTTGTTTCATGATAGGCGCAAGACGTTCTTTCACATGTGCAGGAAAATCCTTTTCTAAGACTTTGATAAAACGCTCATCAGCAGAAGGTGTGTCGGGTTTGAATTTGGGGTTTTCATTTAAATTTAAATAAATATTTTCGGCTTTTATTGCAATTTCTCTAAAAGCAGATTCAAATTCGCTTAAATATTTTATTGTTTTAATTCCGGATGTTTTTTGGGCATCCTCCTTTGTATATTTATGTCCTTCCCAAACAGCAATTTTTTTGTTACTTTCTATTACAAAAAGAATCTCTCTTAAAGCTTTATTAGGATGATTAGGACAAAGTGTTAAAATTGTTTTTTCCTGATCAATTCCGGTTAAATAAAACAAATCTGAATTTTGACGGAAAGGAAAATATTGATCCCCGTTTCGTGGCATCTGATCATTTGAATGAATTACAGCTAAAGAATTTGATTGTAAATATTTAATTAGTTTTTTCCTGTTTTTCTCAAATAACGAACTATTTAATTGAGGATATTTCATCTATTTGTAATTTTATATTTAACTGATTATCTTTTATTTAGCACTTGCTTAAAAACTAGTATTAGTTTTCAATTCCCGATGGAACATCCATGTTATAATCATATCCTTGTGTTTACGATAGTGCATGAATGTTTCATAACTTAGAATAATTTTAAATTATTATTATTGTGTTTCTAAACATTGGATTTGTATTTATTAGAAAATATATTTGTGTGTAAACATCTACATGTTTTTAAATATAATTGCAAGTTATAAATAATGTTCTATAAAAATTAAATTCTATGAGCAAATTTTTCACTTCATCCATTGGACAAAAATTTTTCATGAGTATAACAGGCTTGTTTCTCATGGTATTTTTAAAAGTCCATTTAATCTTAAATTCTTTATTGCTTTTTGGCGATGGCGAACTATTTAATCAGGCTGCTAATTTTATGAGTAGCAACCCAATAATGAAAGTCGTTGAGCCGATATTAGCACTAGGATTTATTGTGCATATTTTTTATGCATCTTTTATTACACTGAAAAACCAGATGGCAAGGCCACAAAAGTACAAAGTGGCAAACAAAACAAAGGCATCATGGGCATCTAAGAATATGTATATTCTTGGAGGTTTGATTCTTATTTTTCTTGTAATTCACCTGGCAAACTTCTTTTGGAAAGTTAAATTTGGAACTGTAGCAGCGATTTCCTATGACGGAGGACAAACAGAACTTCATGATGTTTACGGACTTGTTGCCGGACTTTTCAAAGGATGGTGGTGGTATGATGCTCTGTATATTGCAGGAGCAATCTTCCTGTTTTTACATCTTACACATGGATTCTGGTCTGCTTTCCAAACCATTGGTTGGGATAATGACAAATGGATCGGCAGATTAAAAGTTATAGCATATATCTACGCAGTGATTATCGCTGGTGGGTTTGCCTTTATTCCTTTGTTTTTTCTTATTAAATACGTTGTGTAAATAATTAATCAAGTAACAATAGTAATACATACACTATGAGTAAATTAGATGCTAAAATACCAGAAGGCCCGTTGGCTGAAAAGTGGTCGAAATATAAAGCTACAATGAAACTGGTAAGTCCGAACAACAGGAAAAAGTTAGATATAATTGTTGTAGGTACAGGTATTGCAGGTGCTCCTGCAGCTGCTTCGTTAGCAGAAATGGGTTATAATGTAAAAGTTTTTTGTTTTCAGGATTCTGCTCGTCGTGCGCACTCTGTTGCAGCACAGGGAGGAATTAATGCTTCAAGAAATAATAAAAACGATGGCGATAGTGTTTATCGTTTATTTTATGATATGATTAAAGGTGGTGATTATCGTGCTCGCGAAGCAAATGTTTATCGTGCAGCTGAGGTAAGTAGTGATATCATTGACCAACTTACTGCACAAGGAGTTCCTTTTGCGCGTGAATATGGTGGTACACTGGCAAACAGAACATTTGGAGGTGTACAGGTTTCACGTACAAATTATGCGCAAGGACAAACAGGACAGCAAGTACTTCTTGGAGGTTATTCTGCGCTTAAACGTCAGATAGCTTTAGGTAAAGCACAAATGTTTAGCCGTCAACAAATGCTTGATGTTGTTATTGTCGATGGCAAGGCACGTGGAATTATTACACGTAATCTTATAACTGGCGAAATGGAACGTCATGCTGCACATGCTGTTGTATTAGCTACCGGCGGATATGGAACTATTTATTATTTATCTACCCTGGCGGTACAATCTAATGGTTCAGCAGCGATGCAAGCTTTCAAAAAAGGAGCGTTTTTTGGAAATCCAAGCTTTATTCAAATTCACCCAACATGTATACCTGTATTAAATGAATATCAGTCGAAACTAACATTAATGTCTGAATCATTAAGAAACGATGGTCGTATATGGGTTCCAAAAGCTGAAGGTGATAAACGCAGACCAAATGAAATCCAGGACGAAGAACGCGATTATTTTTTAGAACGTCGTTACCCTGCATTTGGAAACTTAGTTCCTCGTGATGTTGCATCGCGAGCTGCTAAAGAGCGTTGCGATAATGGTTATGGAGTTGGAAAAACTGGTTTAGCTGTTTATCTTGATTTTAGAGATGCTGTTAAAAAGCAAGGTGTAAAAGTAATTAAAGGTAAGTATGGAAACCTTTTCGCAATGTATGAAAAAATTACAGGCGAAAATCCATATGAAACTCCAATGATGATTTATCCTGCAGGACACTATACAATGGGTGGCCTTTGGGTAGATTATAACTTAATGACAACTATTCCGGGTTTATTCGCAATTGGCGAAGCTAATTTCTCTGAGCATGGTGCAAACAGACTTGGTGCAAGTGCTTTGATGCAAGGTGCTGGCGATGGTTATTTTATTGCTCCTTATACAGTTAGTAATTACTTGGCTGATGAGATTACAAATAAAGTTCCTTCAACAGATTCTCCTGAATTTGTTGAAGCAGAAAATAATGTTAAAGCAACACTTGATAAGTTTTTAAGTATTAAAGGAACACAAACAGCATCTTCTTTCCACAAACGATTAGGTCATATTATGTGGACTTATGCAGGCATGCAACGTAACGAAGACGGTTTGAAGAAAGCATTAGTAGAAATTGCTGATCTTAAAAAGGAATTTTGGAGTGATTTAATTATTCCTGGTACAGCTTCTGAAATTAATCAGGAACTTGAAAAAGCAACAAGAGTAGCCGATTTTATTGACTTGGCAACATTAATTGTTACTGATGCATTGAACAGAAAAGAATCTTGTGGTGCACATTTTCGTGAAGAAAGTCGTTCTGAAAGTGGTGAAGCAATGCGTATAGATGATAAGTATTCATTTGTTGCAGCCTGGGAATATCAAGGCGAAGATAAAGAGCCAAAGCTTCATAAAGAAGACCTTAAGTTCGAAAATGTTGAAGTTAAAGTAAGAAGTTATAAGTAAGTTAAAAAGATAAAAGTAAAAAGTAAAAAGATAAAAGTCTTGGGACTTGATACTAAAATCTAAAATATAAAAGAACATGAAAATAAAACTAAATATTTGGAAACAAGCGAATGCTAAAGCCAAAGGGAAATTTGAAAAATATGAACTGGATGGCGTTGATGCAGAGATGTCTTTTATTGAAATGTTAGATTATTTAAACGAAAAACTTATTAAAGAAGGCAAAGAACCTGTTGCTTTTGAACACGACTGTCACGAAGCTATTTGTGGTTGTTGCAGTTTATATATCAATGGGCATCCTCACGGACCAGGTAGCGAAACCGCTACATGTCAGGTTCATATGAGATCATTTAAAGATGGAGCAACAATTACAGTTGAACCTTGGAGAGCTAAAAGTTTTCCGGTGTTAAAAGACTTAATGGTTGATCGTAATGCTTTTGACAAAATAATGACTGCTGGTGGATTTGTATCTATTGATGCTGGTCAGGCTCCTGATGCAAATGCAAATTTAGTAGGTAAAATTGATGCCGATAAAGCTTTTGAGGCAGCTGCTTGTATTGGTTGTGGTGCATGTGTTGCTGCTTGTAAAAACTCATCGGCTACTTTATTTGTTGCTGCTAAAGTATCTCAGTTAGCATTATTGCCACAAGGTAAAGTAGAGGCAAAACGTCGTGCTTTAAATATGGTTGCAAAAATGGATGAGCTTGGTTTTGGTAGTTGTACAAATACAGGTGCTTGCGAAGCGGAATGTCCAAAAGGAATTGGAATTGACTTTATCGCTAAGTTAAATCGAGAGTATTTATGTGCTTCGTTTTCTGAAGCAGAATAGATTTTAAATAAAAACATCCGAAGTTTTTAAACTTCGGATGTTTCAGTTTTATTAAAAATTTTATATTAAGATTTCATTGTTTCCTCAACTTCTTCAACACTTATAGGAATTCGTTTTCCAATCATTTGATGACTTGTTTCTGTAACTAAAATATCATCTTCTAATCTTATTCCTCCAAAATCGATGTATTCATTAAGAACTTTATCGAAATTAATAAAATTTGCATTGATTTTTTCAGCTTTCCATTTTTTAACTAAATCAGGAATAAAGTAAATACCCGGTTCGGTTGTAAGTACAAAACCTTCTTGTAATTTACGGCCTAATCTTAAACCACGTAATCCAAATTGACTGGCGCGTTTAAATTCATTATCGTAGCCTACGTAATCTTCCCCTAAATTTTCCATGTCATGAACATCCAGTCCCATCATGTGACCTAGTCCGTGAGGCATAAACATTGCATGTGCTCCTTCGCGTACTGCATCTTCAGGGCTACCTTTCATTATTCCTAATTTCGTTAATCCTTCAGCAATAATTCTTGCCGATTCTAAATGAATATCGCGATAAGGAATATCGGGTTTAATTAAAGATATAGCGTGGTTGTTTGCTGCCAGAACGATATTATAAATATCTTTTTGTTTTTGTGAGAACTTACCACCAACCGGGACAGTACGTGTGTGATCACTTGCATAATGCATGCTTGTTTCGGTACCAGTATCAGTAAGCATTAGTTTTCCTTCTTGTAGCATATTACCATGATAATGGTTGTGCAAAGTTTCACCATTTTGTGATAAAATAATCGGGAACGATAACATACCACCATGTGCTAAAGCAATTCCTTCAACAGTACCAGCAATTTCTTGCTCGTAAATGCCCGGTTTGGCCATTTTCATAGCTGTGGTATGCATTTTATATCCTATTGCAGATGCTTTAATCAGCTCTTCTATTTCATACTTATCTTTAATTGAGCGTAAATCAACTACCACTTTTATTAATTCTACAGAAACGAAATCTTCAACTTCCGACTGATGAATTTCTAATAAATTGCTGAATTGAATAATAGAATCACCACGGTAAAAAGGTAAAACATGAATATTCCTGTCTTGATTCTTTGCATTTCTTAAATAGTTCTCAAGCTGATCAATAGGTTCTGTGTTTTCAATACCTATTCCTGCAGCCAATTCTTTAATTTTTGGTTGAGGTCCCATCCAAATAATATCATCAATACTAAAATCATCTCCAAATAAGTATTCTTTTCCGGAATCAAGATCAATTATTCCGGACAGATTAGGTAAATCAAGTCCGAAAAAATAAAGAAAGGAGCTGTCTTGACGGAAATGATAGGCATTATCGGTATAATTAAATGCAGATTCCTTATTTCCTAATAAAAGGACCAATCCGCCTTTTAATTTATTCTTTAACCTGTTTCGGCGTTCTATATATACTTCTTTTTTAAACATGATATGTCAATTTGCCTGATAGTTAATACTTTAATTTTAAACTAAGTTACATCCCGAAATTTCGGGACAAAATTTAGAAAAACAAAGGACTGAAATTTTTAATTAATAAAAAATATATTATGCAAAAGATTGAATAATATTTTTTATAAAAAGATTACATACCAATAAAAGGTTATTGAATATTGTCTTAATATAGATGATATAATTGTTTCAGGAGTTTTTAACAATAACAGATTATTAATCAGGTAACATTATTAAAAAAATTAAATGCGAATACGCTTGGTTTTTTCATATAAATTCATATATTCGCACTTTATCAACACCTTGTTAACAATTCTGATTTTCTAAAAAGATTATTATGCCTTACAGAAGATTACCTAACACTGACAGTTCAAGATTAAAAGCATTAAAAAGTGCACTGCAAAAAGGGAAAGAATTAACTCCAATGGATTTGGCATTTAAACAAAGTACTTTTCAAAGGATGAGATCGTTTCTTCCGAAATGGGAAAAGGTAATTACAGAACATAAAAACACGTACGATATACAAATAAAGAATAACAAAGAATATCTTAAAAAGATTAAGAAGGCAAAATTATATCTCTCTCATTTTATTCAGGTGGTTAACATGGCTATTATCAGAGGAGAGTTACAGCAATCTGTAAGACCTTTTTATGGAATTGAGGAAGATAATAGTAAACTACCTTTATTAAATTCAGAGTCGGATATAATAGATTGGGGCAGAAAACTTATTGATGGGGCGATAAAAAGAAAAATGAAAGGATATGCTCCGATTACAAATCCTACGATTGCTGTTGTCAGAGTGCATTATGATAATTTTATGGAAGCATACAAATTTCAAAAGATGCTTCAAAAAAATCATAACAGGGCTTTAAATAATCTTGCTGATTTGCGAGACGAAGCCGATGACATAATTTTAAACATATGGAATGAAGTTGAAGAATCTTACTGCGAATTACCCGAAGACTTAAAAAGAGAAAAAGCACAGAAATACGGTTTGGTTTACGTTTATCGTAAAAATGAGATTGGACCAATTAGCTTGTTCAAAGATAACGAAGCCAGTATTTTTAATCTATAATTATTTTTTTATTTTCTTTATAAAATAAGTAAAGTAGAGGAGCTACAATAGCTATCCCAAGCACTAGAAAAATCAATGAACCCTGGTTGGCGCCAAAATTTTCAATATCCTTTGTCATTTCATCTGCATAGAAATAATAGACAATAACCGCAGCTGTATTATTTGCAAAGTGTCCTAAAATAGGCACCCAAATTGAACCACTCCAGTAAAAAAGATAACCTAATAAAATTCCGAGCAACATTCTTGGAAGAAAACCATAAAACTGCATATGCATAGCACTAAATAAAAAAGCTGCGATAATAATTCCCCAGTGAATATTCTTTGTCCATTCGGCAAATAAACGCTGAAAAACTCCTCTAAAAATTAACTCTTCTCCAATTGAAGGTAATATACCGATCATAATGATATTAAAAAAAAGACTACTTACGGTATCCATTTTTAGAAATGCTACGGTAAGTTTTTGGGCACTCATTTCTTTTTCTTTCATCCAGCTTTCAACTCCGCTCATCCAATCAGGAAATTGCATACCTTCATTTAAAACAGTTAAAGAATTAATTATTGGAACTGATGCAAATAAAATAATTACGGTTAATATAATTGGCCGAATTGTTACCTGTTTGAATTTTAAGTATATTGCTGATTTTGAATGAAAAAAGTAACCAATAACGAATGCCGGGATAATGAATAAGCCTATTGCCTGAATTGTTTGTAAATATTTTAGAAATTTAATATTATCCGGATCATTATAATCTGTTAAAACATTATTCAGGTCATTAATATTTATATGAAAGATGGGGATTGCTATTAAAAACCCTATTACAAATGTTATCAGGAAAGCAGCTAAAATTATAAATAAGGAAAATATAAATTTTGAAAACGGATGTGAATCTGATAAGGAATTTCGCATTTTAAAATGATAAGTTAAAATTATATAAATTTGTGCCTAAAATTAATCAATTATTTGGCAATTTGGTAAAGATCGGAAATATAGAGCTAGGTGATAAACCATTATTTTTAGCACCAATGGAGGATGTTACCGATCCGTCGTTCCGGTACATGTGTAAACATTTTGGTGCCGATGTGGTTTATACCGAATTTGTGGCATCGGAAGGTTTAATACGTGATTGTAAAAAAAGCTATAAAAAACTGGAGTTGTTCGATTATGAAAGACCTGCAGCAGTTCAGTTGTATGGCCATCAAGTTGATTCGATGGTTGAGGCAGCGAAAATGGCCGAAGAAGCAAAGCCCGATTTTATAGATTTAAATTTTGGTTGCCCTGTAAAAAAAATTGCCACACGTGGTGCAGGAGCAGGAATGCTACGAAATATCCCTTTAATGCTTGAAATGACCGAGGAAATTGTTAAAGCGGTTAAAATCCCGGTTACTGTTAAAACCCGATTGGGCTGGGATGATGATAGTAAAATAATTGTTGAGTTAGCCGAGCAACTCCAGGATAAAGGCATTCATGCTCTTGCCATTCATGGCCGTACCCGTCAGCAAATGTATAAAGGCGAAGCCGACTGGACTTTAATTGGCGAAGTAAAGAATAATCCAAGAATGAAAATTCCGATTATCGGAAATGGTGATATAAAAGATGCTGAATCTGCAAAGCAGGCTTTTGATAAATATGGTGTTGACGGAATAATGATAGGTCGTGCAACTGTTGGCCGTCCCTGGTTATTTAAAGAAATAAAGGATTATCTTCAAAAAGGTGAAATAATGAAGCCTCTAACCATAAGGGAAAAGGTTGAACTGGCAAAACTTCATTTACAAAAATCCATTGAATGGAAAGGTGAACCGCGAGGGATTTATGAAATGCGCCGCCATCTTTCAAATTATTTTAAAGGCCTGCCACATTTTAAAGAAACCCGAATGAAACTGGTTACCTTACTTGATGTTCCGGAATTAATAAAGACCCTTGACGGTATTTCTGAGGATTACGGACATATGGACGAAAGCCAACAAAACGATGATTATTCATTTTTTCAGCATTAGAATTTTAATTCTAAATCATTTCTTGTAAATTGTAATTTAAAATTTTAAAATTCTTTATTTAAATCATCTGTTATGAGAGTATTTTTATCTGTTATTTTATTTTTTTCTATAAATACTATAGTAAGTTCAAATACAATGAATGAAATGATAAAGTTACCTACGCCTAAATTGAAAAGTTCAGTTTCAATTGAAGAAGCAATGCTTAATAGAAGATCTGTTCGAGAATTTAAGTCAAACGCGTTAAACTTAGATCAAGTTTCCCAAATACTGTGGGCTGCATATGGAGTTACAAAGGAGGTAATCTTCCCATCTTCTATGCGTGGAGGCTATAAAACAGCGCCATCGGCAGGTGCCACATATCCATTGGAAATTTATGTTATTATTGGAAATGTGAAAGGTTTGGAAAAAGGAATTTATAAGTATTTACCTGAAGGCCATTATTTAAAGAAAACTTACGATCAGGATGTTAGAAAAGAGTTAGCAGAAGCAGCACTGGATCAGGAATTTATAGAACAGGCTCCGATAAGTCTTGTTTATTCGGCTGTTTATTCACGAACCACAAAAAAATATAAAGATCGTGGAAGAGAGCGATATGTTTGTATGGATCTTGGACATTCAGCACAGAATGTTTGTTTGCAAGTGGTTTCGATGAATTTAGGAACTTGTCCGGTTGGTGCATTTGAAGATAAAATGGTTCACAATGTAATTATGATGCCAGATGAAGAAGAGCCATTATATATTATGCCAATAGGTTATTCAGCAGGAGGCGGACAATTAAGAGAAAGGTAGAATTTGTAAAGTTTACTTTTTTAGTAATAAAAAGATTTGTTTAAAAATGTTGTAACTTGAAACAATAAAGTTAAATGTAAATGATCAGTATCTGGCATAAAATATCTAATATAGGACTTGAAGAAGATTCCGATCCGTTATTTAACAGGGAGAAAATGATTCTTAACCGAATCATATTTCTGTTAATACTTACTTTCATTGTTATTTTGCCATTAGATATCATTGAGAATGTTCAAAAAAATAGTGATATTGTTGGCATTTCAACAATTCGCATTCTGATAATTCTTGTTTTATGTTTTGTTCATTTCATACTGAATCATTATAAATTCTTCAGGTTTTCTAAAATCTTTTTAGCAATTCAAATTCCTTTCTTTCTGATTGTGTTTCCAACATTATTAGGGAATGTAACTGATGAGTATTTTTTATGGTATCCATTTGTACCTGCTACTGTATCAATTCTGCCTCATTTTATTTTTAATTATAAAAAAGAACGGGGTATTTTGATTCTTATATTATCATACTATTTAATATTAACTGCATTTATTGATCATTTACTTTTTATTTTCAATACTGGAGATTTAACAATTATCCCAATCATTGATAAACATTATTTTATTTTCAAGGCATCAAATTTTATATTCTTTGGATTTATTAATATTTCGTTATTTTACTTATTTAAAACAAATAAAAAATACGAAGGCTTGCTGCTCGATGCTAATCAGAGGTTAAAGCTTCAACAGGAAGAATTAAAAAGTCAGAATGAAGAATTATTTACTCAAAGAGAAGAGTTAAATGATAAGAATCAGGAACTTGAAACTATTTTAAACAAACTGAAAGAAACACAAGCTCATTTGATTCAGTCAGAAAAAATGGCATCGCTCGGAACGTTTATTTCCGGAATCGCCCACGAAATAAATAACCCACTAAATTATATAAATGGAAATTTAGAAGGATTAAATATGATACTCGATGATTGTATTTATAAAGCAGATTCAAAATCGGAAAAGGAAAAAAACGAATTCGAATTAGATATAAAACAAATGCTTTCGGATATTAACCTGGGAGTTGATAAAGTTACTAAAATTGTAAGTAGTTTAATGACTTTTTCGTATCGTGGTAAATCGGTTATTTCAGAAGTGGATTTAAACAAAATCATAGATTCAACTTTTCAAATTATCCGGCACAAAATACCTAAAACTATTAGTATTGAAAAAGATTGTGGAGCATTGCCCCCGGTTAATTGTTATCAGGATAAAATACACCAGGTATTATTATGCATTTTCGAAAATGCATTGGAAGCTATTAGTAATAAAACGAAATTGAATAATGAAAAAATCACCATAAAAACTTCTTTAATAAATCAGAATAATGCAGAGTTTGCTCAGATCTGTATATTAAATACAGGGCCTGCAATTCCTAATGATATATTAGATAATATTTTTGATCCGTTTTTTACAACCAAAGACCCCGATAAAGGAACAGGCCTTGGGCTTTCAATAGCCTACAAATTAATTGAAGAGCACAAAGGACAACTTACTGTTCAGAATAAAAATGGCATGGTGGAGTTTTGTATTAAGATTCCTGTATAGAAATTTCATTATAAATTAAACATCCGAAGTTTTCAAAACTTCGGATGTTTTACAAATAAAAACAATCTTAAGTTTAAAACAGCAAAAACTGTATAATTACTTTATTACGCAACCATTCTGATTCGGGTTTCATCTGTATAATGTAACCTGAAAAATCATAAAAAATGAAAAAAATAATGAACTACCTGCTTATTTTACTCGGTTTAATGTTAGTATCATGCGAAAAGGATGATAATGGCCCTGAATATCCAACAGAAGAAAAAGAAATAGTCCTTTCTGCAAACTCTAAGGATATGGTATCATCCGATAATCAGTTTGGAATCGAAATATTCAAACGAATGCTCAATGCTGACCAGGGTAAAAACCTGATGATTTCTCCTTTAAGTATATCTCAGGCCTTATTAATGACTTACAATGGAGCTGATGGTGATACTAAAAGAGCCTTTGAAGAAACATTGTTTTTAAATGATCTTACAATCGATGAGGTAAATCAATCTGCTCAGGAATTGGTTGAGGCCTTGCTTGAAGTTGACCCGAGTGTAATCATTGATATTGCAAACTCAATTTGGTATCGTGATGAATATACAATTAAACCTGAATTTATACAGGTAAATGAAGATTATTATAATGCAGAAGTACAACAACTGGTTTTTAACGATGAGGCAGTTGATATCATAAATGCATGGGTGAAAGATAAAACGAATGATAAGATTGAAGAAATAATTGATAGTATTGACCCGATGACACTTATGTTCCTAATTAATGCTGTTTATTTCAAAGGTAACTGGAAATATCAGTTCGAGGAATCAAATACTGTTAATAACGAATTTACTTTAAGCAACGGGAACAAAATAACAGTTCCTTTCATGCATCAATCGATTACTGCCAAAGTAATGGGGCACGATGATTTTACAATTCTCGACTTGCTGTATGGGCGTGGCAATTTCAGTATGTTTATCATTTTACCTGACGAAGATAAAACTATTGATGATGTTTTAGAATTGTGGAATAACGATACTTATAATCAATGGTTAACTGATTTCACCGAAGTTGACGAGCTTATTGTTGTAATTCCGAAGTTCAAATTTGCTTACGAAAAAACACTTAATGAGGTACTAATGGATATGGGTCTTGCATTGGCTTTTGACTCTGGCCAGGCTGATTTTTCAAACATAATTGAAAATATGCAATTATATATTTCAAAGGTAAAACACAAAACATTTATCGAGGTAAATGAAAAAGGAACCGAAGCTGCTGCTGTTACTTCAGTTGAAATAGGATATACAAGTGTAACTCCATCCAGTCTGTTCATAGCCGACAGGCCATTCTTATTCGTAATACGCGAAAAATATACAAACTCAATATTGTTCATGGGCAGGGTAGAAGATCCTTCAAAAGAATAAGGATTAATCTAAAAACGAATAAACATCCAAAGTTTTTGAAACTTCGGATGTTTTGTTTATTGCAAGTTTTTTATGTGAACTTTTACTGGTTCTTTTCAATAAAGGAATTTATCTTTAAAATGAATTTTTTCATGTCATCAAGCATATCAACTACATCTTCTTTATTAAATTCAATAAATGGAGCATAATCACCATCACTTCTGTTTTTAAAACTATCACGTAAAATTCTTCCATATATGGTTTCAATTAATTCCGGTTTTATAAAATTTTTATTAAACCAACCAATTAATTGTAAATGTTTTGATGATTGAAAGTTGTATTTTAAAGCCAACGCGTTTAAACTGTAGAATATTCCATAATATATTCTGTTAACAGCAACTTTCAATAAATCAGATGCGATTAATTTTTCAACTTCTGAAATAGTCTCGTTGGCTTGTTCGAGACGATATTGTATTAATTTCGTTTTATCATTTTCATTTATCATGCATGAAGGCCTTCTTTAATTGCAATTTTAAATATTGGGTGCTTGCCCCTGATTCCATTTTTTAATTCATTTTCAGATATAATCTGAGTATCAAGAAAAATATCATATTTTAAGTCAAGATCATAGCACAAATCATTGATTGTTCTTTTTGTTTTTCTATCATAATCATCTTTTAAAATAATTAAAACATCATAATCAGAATCACTTTTAGCATTTCCTTTTATTTGAGAACCAAAAATAATCACATCGGTTACATGATTTGATAAATGTGCATTTAAATGTCGTTTAATTTCCTGAGCAAGATTTTTTGAATCCATTTCTTTACAGATTTATTTCAAAGATATTAAAGATTAAAATGATTTAAAAATTTGTACTTTAAAATAAACCATATAATAAAAATTATAAATATATAAACATCTGAAGTTTTTGAAACTTCGGATGTTTTGTTTTGGGTTCTTCTATTAACATAAACTACTTTGTCGAATTTATTAATATCTAAATTCTCGATACTTAATACTAGTTTTCTATATTCTTAAGCATATCAATTTATGTTAAAAGTCATGATTTTTAATGTGAAATGGACTAATTTTGCACAAAATTTAATTTTTATAATTTGTTATGACAGACAAAACAAAACAAACAAAATTGTTCGAAGAATTTCCTCCTGTTTCTTCTAAAGAGTGGGAAGATAAGATCTTAGCTGATCTGAAAGGTGCAGATTATGAAAAGAAGCTGGTTTGGAGATCCATAGAAGGTTTCAGCGTACAACCATATTATCGTGCTGAGCATCTTGAAAATCTGAAACACCTGAAATACCTTCCGGGAGAATTTCCTTACGTGCGGGGAAACAAAGCTAAAAGCAATATTTGGTATGTTCGTCAGAATATTAATGCTACCAATACTGCTGAAGCGAATAAAAAAGCACTTGACATTCTAATGAAAGGTGTTGATTCACTAGGTTTTGATTTAACATGTAAAGAAAAATTTTCAAACAGTGAGTTTGAAACATTATTAAATGATATTCATCTTGAGAGTATCGAACTAAATATCATTGGTGCTACTGCAGCTCATCCTTTTATTGATTTCTTAAACGAAAAGATTAAATCAGAAAATATCGATAAAAATAAAGTAAGAGGTTCTGTTGGATTCGACCCAATGGCTCATCTATCTTTAAACGGTAATTTCTGCAAAGCTCAGAATGAAGTTTTTGAAACAGCAAAAGAATTAATCGAAAAGGCAAAGGATCTTCCTGATTTCAGAGTAATTGGTGTTAACGGTGAGATGTTCAATAATGCCGGAGCAACAATAGTTCAGGAATTAGCATTTGCTTTGGCAATGGGGAATCAGTATTTAAATCTTTTAACCGAAAAAGGATTAGATATTGATACAGTTGCTCAAAATATAAAATTTAATTTTGGTGTTAGCTCAAACTATTTTATGGAAATAGCAAAGTTCAGAGCAGCACGAATGCTTTGGGCTAAAATTGTTGAAGCTTACAAACCAAACAATTTGGAAGTGGCAAAAATGTATATTCATGCTGCTACATCTAAATTTAATCAAACAATTTATGATCCTTATGTAAATATGTTACGTGGAACAACAGAATCTATGTCAGCTACTATTGCAGGAGTTGATTCATTGACGGTTACTCCATTTAATAAAGCTTTCGAAGAAACAACTGTTTTTTCCGATCGTATTGCACGTAACACACAGATAATATTAAAAGAAGAATCGTATTTCGATAAGATTGTCGATCCTGCCGGTGGTTCTTATTATATCGAGAATTTAACAAATTCAATTGCCGAGCATGCATGGAAATTGTTCCGTGAAATTGAAGAAAAAGGCGGATATGTTGAAGCATTCAAATCTGGATTCATTCAGGAACAAGTAAGCGAATCAGCAAATAAACGGAATTTAAATATAGCTACTCGTCGTGATATTTTATTAGGTACTAATCAGTACCCTAATGCATTAGAAAAGGCAGATGATAAAATTACTACTGATGTAGTTACATCAAAATCAAGCAAAAGAGAAGATGCCATTGCCGAACCAATTAAACCATATCGTGGTGCCGAGCAAATGGAATTGTTACGTTTAAAAACCGATAAGGCAAATGAAACACCAAAAGTTTTCTTGCTAACTATTGGTGATTTAACTATGCGTAAAGCAAGAGCCGGATTCGCATCAGGTTTCTTTGCTTGTGCTGGTTTTGAAGTTGTTGATAATCCTGGCTTTAACTCGGTAGATGAAGGTGTAAATGCTGCTTTGGAACAAAAAGCAAATATCGTTGTGGTTTGTAGTTCCGATGATGAGTATACGGAAATTGCACCTGCTGTTCTCGAAAAACTCGAAGGTAAAGCAATCACCGTTATTGCAGGTTATCCTAAAAATATTGAAGAATTAAAATCAAAAGGAATTAAGCATTTCATACACATGAAATCGAATTTAATTGAGACACTTCAGGGATTTCAAAAAGAATTGGGAATCGAATAAATAGATATTAAGTATCGAGATATAAGCCTGCCTGTCGGCAGACAGGTATCAAGACATTAAGAAAAATCATTTAAATAAAAATTAGATGCATAATTTTAAAGAGTTAATCGTTTGGCAGAAAGCAAGGAAACTTGTAAAGAAGATTTACTTAATTCTTAAATCTTTTCCTGAAGAAGAAAAGTATGGAATTATTTCTCAAATTAAAAGAGCTTCTATCTCAATCCCTGCAAATATTGCCGAAGGTGCAGGTCGTAATACTGATAATGATTTTTGTAGATTTCTTGATATTGCAACAGGATCAAGCTATGAGCTTGAAACATTAATAATTTTATCTTTCGATTTAGATTTTTTAATAAAATCAGATTATAATATTCTAATTAGTGAAATTGAAGAGATTCAAAAAATGATATATAGCTTGAGAAACAAGATAAAGAAATCTTGATACTCGATACTATTAATCTAAATACTAAAATTATGAAACCAAATTTTAACAATATAAATTTAGATTTTCACAAATCGAAATATAGCGCTGCAAAAGACTGGGAAAAAGAAAATGGCATAGAAGCTAGCTGGAAAACTCCGGAACAGATTAATGTAAAAAATGCATATACCGAAGAAGATTTGGAAGGCATGGAGCATTTAAATTATGCTGCAGGTTTAGCTCCTTATTTACGCGGACCATATTCAGGAATGTATGCAATGCGACCCTGGACAATTCGCCAGTATGCAGGATTTTCAACTGCAGAAGAGTCAAACGCATTTTATCGCAGAAATTTAGCTGCCGGACAAAAAGGTTTATCGATTGCTTTCGACTTAGCAACACATCGCGGGTATGATTCAGACCACGAACGGGTTGTTGGTGATGTTGGTAAAGCAGGTGTTGCTGTAGATTCTATTTTAGATATGAAAATCCTTTTCGACCAGATTCCATTAGATAAAATGTCTGTGTCGATGACAATGAACGGTGCGGTATTACCTATATTGGCGTTTTACATTGTTGCCGGTTTAGAACAGGGAGTTCCATTAGAAAAATTAAATGGTACTATTCAGAATGATATCCTGAAAGAATTCATGGTGCGTAATACATACATTTATCCACCGAAATTTTCTATGAAGATTATCGCTGATATTTTTGAGTACACTACTAAAAATATGCCTAAGTTTAATTCAATAAGTATTTCCGGTTACCATATGCAGG
>JAUWQL010000127.1 GCA_030611105.1 Bacteroidales bacterium | reverse complement strand
TGGCTTAATAGACAAAAAGGAGGCTGTTTTTAACACAATGTTCTCAAGTGGACAAAAAGGAGGCTGTTTTTTTCAACAATAATTTGCATTAAATAATCTAATAAATATATTTGTTTTATCAAGTTAAACAGAAGTAGGCTCTGCTGGAGAGCAACCTATCAGGGATATACTTGATGACATACGAAAAATGTTTAACACAGGGAGTTCACTTTAGAGTTCCCTTTGTAATATTTTTTGGTGTCTTTATGCCTTTAAAAACTCATCTATAAATTTCTTTTTTTTCATTCATAACCTTTAATTTACTGTAAAGCTAATGAATATAAGCCTTTTGAAAGGTTTCAGCCTCCTTTTTGTCTATTAAGCCGCTTTTTTTAACTTAAAACATCTTTAAATTCAATATCCTGAGAAGCCAGGACAAATATTTTCTTATTTAAATCTTTTGTATCTTCTTTAAGCTTTTCGAAATAATCTCCGAAGTTTTCATCCGGGGCTTTTAAACCTAACATCACTATATCACTTTCAGAAGATTCTCTTTTTAGGATATCCCAGAAAATTTCTCCTTTTGAAACCAGTACTTCGGTATTCAAATTAACACGCATATTTGCCAACATATTTGTCAGATTATTTTGGGCAATTAGAACTGCTTCATCAGTGGCAACTACCATTTTTATAGTAATTTTTATGTTTTGCCAGTATGGACTATTATGCATTAAATAACCCAGGATCATCATTAATCCGCCATTCCCTTTTAATCCACCCCACCATATATCAACCGATTTTTTGTGTCTGAAATCTTCAGAAACAAAATCCTGCATAATAATCACGTTTCGTTTTGATTTATAAAAATGGTTAATCATTTGTGCATATTCTTCCTTGTGACTTATTTCTTTCGATTCTCCTAAAAGTACAGTGTTTGGAACCAAGTGGCCTAATCCGTATGAATTTACAAGTTGTATTGCTCCGGGGAAAATACTTTCGGCTCTTGTAACTCGTACTAATGCCCTAATCTTTTTATTGTTAAGATAATCGGTGATTTGTTTTTCAAAATCACTTACTTTTTCCTGTGATACTTTCTTGTCTGGGAGAATAGTTGCTATCGTAAATAATCCTTTCTCCTGTGTAATGCCATTGGCAAAATCAATTAAGTGCCATCTTTTAGAAAGTGACCCCGAAAGAACAAGAATATTGGGTCTCCAACTTTTAGGATTTACTTCTTTCTCTAATCGAAGAAGCGCATACCGAATAATTTGTAATAGCACTCCGCTTCTTACATCACCCCAGGTTGTTTTTAATCGGCGTCTGCGTAACCATGTATAAATTATAATAATAAATAAAATAGCTGTTATAGTAGCGAGAGCATTGATTAAGAACATTACTGCTAAACAGCCGACTGTTCCCATCAATGAAAATATCCAGTGAACTTTAAATTTTGGTCGGAAAGATGGACTCTCCAGGAATTTTTCAATACCGGCAGTTACATTTAATACACCATAAGTTGTAAGAAAAAACATTGTTAAAATTGGAGCGATTGTGTTTAAGTTGCCGAGATAAACTAAAATAAGAGTTAAAATGATTGTGAATATAGTTGCCCATCGCGGAATTTGCTCTTCTCCCGAACTTTTTCCTAAAAAAGAAAGTTGACGAGGCAAAACCTGGTCTTTAGTGAGGGCTTGTAAAACGCGGGGTGCACCCATTAAACTTCCAACAGCACTCGAAAGAGTAGCTCCCCAAACTCCAAGTAAAATTGCGCCTCCCCAAAAAGCAATTTTGTGCATGATTAGTGGATCTTCTACTAAAGTTGACGAATCTACCCAAAGAGCAAGAAGAATAGGAACAGTCATATAAACCAGATAACCTACTCCTACTGCTAAAAATGTTCCTCGCGGAATAGATTTAGATGGATCTTTTAAATCTCCCGACATATTTACACCTGCCATAATACCGGTAACTGCAGGAAAAAAAACTGCAAATACTATCCAGAAATCAGAAGTGTTTTCGGCGCTAGTACTCCATATTTCTGATTGTAGTTCAGTTAAAGGACCACCAAGAAATAATGAAAGTAATGACAAAATAATTACGCCTAAAATAAAAAACTGTAATCGAATGGCCGCTTTGGTAGAAAATAATGATAGAGTTCCTAATAAAAGAGTTGTAATTATTCCAACCAGTTTTATATTTAACGAAGGGAATATTATTGTTAAACTCTCAGAAAAACCAATAATGTATAATGCTACAGAAAAGGCTTGAGCTAAATATAAGGGAATTCCCACTGCACCACCAATTTCAATTCCCAACGATCGGCTTATCATATAATAAGCTCCTCCTGTCTTGACAGGTGCATTTGTAGCAATAGCAGCAATTGATAAAGCTGTAAGGAAAGTTATAAAAGTTGAAAGCGTTACAATAATTAATGTGCCGACAAGTCCGACATTACCCACAACCCAACCAAACCGCAAGTACATTATTACTCCTAAAATGGTAAGTATGGAAGGAGTAAAAACGCCACCAAAAGTATTTAGTCTATTGGAATTATTTTGAATTTGATTTTTAATAACGAGGCTTTATTAATTAATAAAATATTTACAAGAAACAATACTAATTGATCAGGGTGCAAGTCTTCTCAATTTCCATTCATTATCGTCAAGGTAATATTCAATTCTGTCGTGCAAACGATTTGGTCTGCCTTGCCAGAATTCAATTATGTATGGCATTAAAATATATCCGCCCCAATTATCTGGTCGTTTAGGTGAATCACCTGTAAGTTTTTTTTCAAATTCGGCTTGCTTGTCTTCCAGATATTTCCTGTTCGGAATTTCCCGACTTTGTGGTGATGCCCACGCACCAATTCTTCTTTTAGCTGATCGTGTTAAATAATATTCTTCCGAAATTTCTTGTGATGTCTTTTCAATTCGGCCTTCAATACGAATTTGTTTTTCAAGCTCGGGCCAATAAAACAGCAAACTACCGTAATGATTTTCAGAAACTTGACGGCCTTTTTTGCTGTCGTAATTAGTATAAAAGATAAAACCATCATTTTTAATTTCTTTTAGAAGTACCATTCGTGTTGATGGCTGAAGATTTTTTCCAACAGTTGATAAAACCATTGCAGTAGGTTCTTTTATGCCTGAATTAATGGCCCTGTCTATCCATTCCGAAAATTGTTTAAAAGGATCGGGGTCAACATCATTTTTCCCAAAAGGCTTTAATCGATATTCAGTTCTGATTTTGTCATATTTTTTTTCCATAACAAGGGAGTATTTATTCGTTTGCATTTTCTAATTGAGCATTATTTATACTGGCATTAAGCTCAAAACCCAGTATCAGAGCAAATGAATTAAAATATAACCACAATAATATAACCATTATGGTTCCGATTGAACCATATAGTTTGTTGTATTGTCCAAAATTATTTACAAAATACGAAAATCCCAGCGAAGTTAAAAGTGCTAAAATGGTTGCAAGAGTTGAACCGGCTGAAATAAACTTCCATTGTGTTTTTTTTGCAGGGGCAAAATAATAAAGAAAAGAAATAGAAAAAAAGAATAATGCTATTATAACCAGCCACTTACCCGCAGTAATTAAATAGTAAGTAAAGTTCATTTCTAAAATTTCAATCTCAACCAGTTTAGTTAAAAAGAACTGACCAAAGGTTATTAATAATACCGATGTGGCAATTAATATAAATATCATAAATACTAAAAATGTAGAAACAACTCTAATTGCTGTCCAGTTTCTGGTATCTATAGTATGATAAGTGTTGTTAAATGCTTGAATTAATGCATGTACGGCATTTGTAGAAAAAATAAGACTTGCAAATGCTCCAAATGAAAATACTCCTATTTTTTTAACTGTAACAACCGAAATAAGAGTAGATTCGAAGTATTGAGATGCATTCTGAGGTAAAAAATCCTTTATTAATGCAAGTAGTTCAATTTGTAAATTCTTTACAGGAATAAAAGGTATTAATGTAAATAAAAACAACATGGTTGGGAAAATTGCTAATGCAAAGTTGAATGCTATTGCAGATGCCCGTGTTGCCAGATAGCCGTTTTTGGCTCCTGATATAAAGAATTTAAAGACATAATAAATTGGAACACCATCAAAGCCCGGCATGGAAGCATCTTTAGCTTTAGCTTTGAAATTGTGAATTTTAGTGTTTAAAAAAGAGTCTTTTTTTATAGATTCAGACATATTAAACTTTTAAGCTAATATCAATATTGTAAATTAAATAGCTTTTAAGCTCATATCCAAACTTTTTATTTGATGAGTTAATGCCCCTACAGAAATATAATCAACACCGCACTCGGCATAATTTCTAATGGTTTCCAGTGTTATTCCACCTGAAGATTCTGTTTTGTACTTACCGTCAATTAATTTAACTGCTTCGCGTGTTTGATCATAGTTAAAATTATCAAGCATGATTCTATCAATACCACCTACTTTCAATATTTCTTTAAGCTCATTTAGATTTCGTGCTTCAATCTCTATTTTAATATTTTGCTGGTTTTTCTTAAGATATTCATTTGCTTTATTTATTGCAGGTTTAATTCCACCTGCAAAATCAATATGATTATCTTTTAACATAATCATATCGTATAAACCCATTCTGTGATTTTCTCCACCACCAATTTTTACTGCAAGTTTTTCAAGATAGCGCATTCCCGGCGTTGTTTTTCGGGTGTCTAAGACCTTAGCTTTGGTGCCAATTAGTTTATTAACATAAATGTTAGTAGTAGTGGCAATCCCACTCATTCGTTGCATAATATTAAGTACAAGGCGTTCGGCTTGTAATATGGAATGAATTTTTCCACTTACAATAAACGCCCTGTCTCCGGGGTAGATTTTGTTTCCATCAAAAAGAAATTGTTCCATACAAAGAGTAGGGTCGATGGTACTAAAAACTTTTTTGGCTATTTCAATACCGGCTAATATACCTTCTTTTTTAATGAGTAATTGAGCTTTCCCCTTCGCAGTTGATGGAATGCAGGAAAGTGATGAATGATCGCCTTCTCCAATATCTTCGGCAATTGCGTTTTTGATAAATGCATCAAAAATTTTATTAGTCATTTTCAGTTTCTATTCTGAGTTGATGAATGAATGGTTTATCGTTTTCTAATTTGATTAAGATGGTAACCCTGAACGTTCCATTAAAAGTTACAAGTTTTCCAATAGCAAATTTTGACTCCCCTTTTCCTCCCTGATGAATAAATTCAAAGCTTTTTGGGTAGTGATCAATGAAAAAGTTGTCGATAATTTGCTGAGCCTGTATTTTGCTGTAAACATCTTCTTTATCAAGAATTGCAAGTTCAATAGTGTTGTTAAAATATTTTGCAAGTTCTTCAGCGCTTCCGACCTTAAAAGCAATCGCAATATCACGAGGTATTTCCTGGTTATAAGTAAATGCCCCCAAATTGAATATAAATGAGAATATGATAATTAATGGTAACGCTTTTTTCAAGGTTTTCATTTCAAATCTTCTTAAGTTTGCGATATGTTGTCGCAAAAATCAAACCATAAATTATGCCAATATGCTTTATTTTGGTATTTATTTGTGAAAATTATAAAAATTTACTGAATAAAAAAATTAACGTTTAATTATGAAAATTAAACTTTTGTTGGTTGGTAAAACAGATTCTGATTATTTGGGCAGGGGGATTGATGAATATGTAAAGAGGTTAAAGCATTATTTGCCTTTTGAAATGCTTATTATTCCTGATCTGAAAAACACCAAAAACTTATCAGAAAATCAGCAAAAACAAAAAGAAGGCGAACTGATCTTAAATCAGGTAAATCCCGGAGATTTTATTGTTTTACTCGATGAAAGAGGGAAAGAATTTACATCTGTTGATTTTTCAAAGTTTATTGAAAAACAAATGATTTCAGGATTAAAAAATTTAGTCTTTGTAGTTGGAGGTCCTTATGGATTTTCGAATGAAATATATAAACAAAGCAATTCAGAAATTTCATTATCAAAAATGACTTTTTCACATCAGATGGTTCGATTAATTTTTACCGAACAATTATACAGAGCAATGACAATTATTAAAGGAGAGCCTTATCATCATAATTAGTACTTAGTGTCTAAAGGTTGGAATGCCTAATTTTGGACAAGTCAGAACCAAATAGGTTATTTATTTGAATAACGAATGTCGAACAAGGAATAATGAATGATGAAGTTTGCATTGACGGTAATTCAGAAATAGCCATCTTAAATCAAAAATCGTTAACTAAGCGAAGCGTTCTCACGAACACCTTTGGAAATATAAAATATGTGAGTAATCGGTGTTCGATATTCAAAAAAAGGCAAATGAGAAAAAATAGAGGATAACAAAAAATAAATGCCATTAAAACGATGTTTATTCAGAACATTGTATATTATCATTTTTCATCATACACTGATTAGACACAAAATGTAAAATATTTTATTACCTTGTGCTTTTATTGATATGATTATAGACTAGAAAATTTTATGAGACTTTTTCAAAATATATTTCGTTATAAATTTCTGTTAGGCTTAATTCTTTTTTTCAGTCTGGCACTTTTGTTTGAACAAAACATTCGCTTTCAACCAGATGAAAGCGATGAGTTTAGCCATGTTCAGAAAGTTATTATAAATAAAACTCAAAAGGTTGATCAGATTTTAAATGTAATTGAAGAAAAACTTGATTCTGTTACTTTAAAGGATTTGATGTATAATCAAAATTTTATTTCTAATGACTTGTATGATAAAGAAGGAATTGTCTTCTTTGGATACTCGGGTGATTCTTTAGTATTTTGGACCAATAACTCAGTTCCTGTCGAAAATCATTTTGTAGATAATCAATTATATAATGATGTAGCAAAACTTAAAAATGGATGGTTTGTAATACGACATAATTATATTGATGACTATGAACTTTTTGGATTAATTCTTTTAAAAGATGAATATTCATATCAGAACGAGTTTATAAAAAGTGAATTTTTTTATGAATATGAAATAGATGTTCCTGTTTCAATTACATTAGATAAAACAATAGGTTATACTATAAAAGATCATGATAACAATTATTTATTCTCATTTAAGTTAAAATCAAATCTGGTTTATAACAAGACCAATGTTCTAATTTCAAGTATATTCTATTTTATTGCCATTTTATTTTTGTTTTTGGGACTTAAGAAACTGGTATCTGATATTAAGGGTGTTAAATCAAAAAATATTTTCTTGATTATTCTGGCATTATTTCTTGTTTTTGTTAGATATATAATGTTGGAATATCACTTCCCTGCGGTGTTCAGACAATTAGAATTGTTTCAGCCTTATCATTTTGCAATTTCTTTATTCGTTCCATCCCTGGGAGATCTTCTTTTACATTCAGTATTTGTATTTTTTTTCTTATCCGTTTTTTATTCACAGTTTAAGATAGCGTTACCACAGAAGAATATTTTTAAATATCTTGTTGTAGTAATATTGATTGCATTTTCTTTTGTTCTTTTTGTTGGTTTTCATTATTTCTTCGAGAGTTTAATTTTACATTCAAGTATATCCTTTGATGTTTATCAGTTTTTTGATTTATCAATATATAGCCTTGTCGGGTTTATTATTATTGGTCTTCTTTTGGCTTCATTGTTTTTATTTGTTGATCGGATTTTAAAGATTGTAAGAGAAAATGTGAATATTAAGAATTTTATTATTCTATTTATTCCTTTATTAATCGTTCTTGCTTTACTTATAAATTTATTTTCCGGACAATTTAAAATCTTCTCGATTGTTTTTTATTGCATCTTAATATTGTATATGTCGTATATACGACTCTATAGAAAAACATATAGCTATCCTGTTATAATAGTTGTCTTACTGATTTTTGCTTTATATACTGTCGTTTTTATAACTGTAACCAGTGAACAAAAAGATCAGAATACTCGAAAAGTTTTGGCATTAAATCTTGCAAATGAACATGATCAAATTGCCGAAATGTTATTAGAAGGAATTGAAGAGGAAATAGAACGGGATACGATTGTAAGAGACCTTTTAACCTGGCGTTTTCAAAACGAAGGAGTAATTCTTGAACACTTAAAAATAACATATTTTAGTGGGTATTTTAGAAAATACGATTTGGATATATCCGTATGTAACTCAAATGATGATTTAACGCTTGATTTGGAAAATAGAACAGAAATTGTTCATTGTTATACGTTTTTTGATAACTTATTCGAAACAGATGGAACACAATTACAAAATAGCAGGTTTTATTTTCTTGATAATCTTGGTGGGCCAATCAGATATCTTGGACAGTTTATTTATAAAAAACCGGGTTGGGATTATGACGTTTCATTATTTATTTATATCGATTCAAAATTAGTTAGTCAGGAGCTTGGGTATCCCGAGTTATTGCTTGATAGCAGGATGACCGGATCTACCATTTTGAGCGATTATTCTTATTCAAAATATAAAGATGGAAATCTAATGATCCGCTCGGGAGATTTTTCGTATCAACTTACTTTTCCTGATTACTGGCAATCCGATGATGAGTTTTATTTTACCAGTGACCAGGGTTTCGAACATTTGATATATAAAATAGACGATTCTACAAGCATTGTGATCAGTAATACAAAATTCCGGTTTATTGATATACTGGCTTCCTTTTCTTATATATTCGTGTTCTATTATATTCTTTATACTCTGGCATTATTTGTATTACGTTTCCCCAATAATATTAAAGGATTTAATTATGATTTTAAGAATAAAATAAAATTTTCGATGATTGGGGTGTTGTTACTTTCGTTGATTATTGTTGGATTCGGGACTATATATTATAATATAAATCAGTTCGAAAGAAATCTTTACGAGGGTATTGGGGAAAAAATTCAATCGGTTCTGGTTGAGATGGAACATAAACTGGGAGGTGAGTTTGAATTAAATGAAGATTATTATGATTATCTAACCTACTTGTTAACAAAGTTTTCGAATGTTTTTTATATTGATATCAATTTATATGATGTAAACGGGAATCTTTTGGCATCATCCAGATCACAGATCTTTGAAAAAGGATTAATGGGAAATAAGATGAATATTGATGCTTATCGGCAAATGGTTATTAATAAAAGCGGTAAATATATTCATAAAGAATCTATAGGAGAATTAAGTTATTATTCGGCTTATGTTCCTTTTACAAATGACGATAATAAACTTTTAGCATATCTTAATCTCCCGTATTTTACAAAGCAAAGTGCGCTAAAAAAAGAAATTTACACCATCGTTGTTGCGGTTGTTAACATTTATTTCTTTTTAATACTTCTTTCTGTTATCGTTGCCATTTTTATTTCAAATAATATTACTAAACCATTACAATTGATTCAGGAACGATTCAGGGCAATTGATCTGGGAAAGAAAAATGAACCAATTGTTTATACAAGTCATGATGAAATAGGAAGTTTGATTAAGGAATACAATAGAATGGTTAGCGAACTCACCGAGAATGCAGAGAAGCTGGCCAAATCGGAACGTGAATCGGCATGGCGTGAGATGGCTAAGCAAATTGCACATGAAATTAAAAATCCTCTGACACCTATGAAGCTTTCTGTGCAATATTTACAAAAAGCATGGAAAGACGAGATTCCGGATTTCGATAAGCGTTTAGAAAAATTCTCTAATTCGTTAATAAGCCAGATTAATAATTTATCAAACATAGCTACCGAATTTTCTAATTTTGCCAAGATGCCTCGTGCAAGAGCCGAAGAAGTTAACATTATTGCTAAATTAACAGATACTATAAATTTATTTGAGAGCACCGAAAATGTTAAATTCGATACAGATTTTCATGAAATAGAAGAATTATATGTATATGCCGACAAAGAACAATTACTCATTGTATTTAGTAATTTAATTAAGAACGGGATACAAGCAGTACCAAAAGGGCGCGATGCTTTAATAAAAATTCGGGTTGAGATTATAAAAGAACATGTTAAAATTAGTATTAGCGATAACGGAAATGGAATTCCGGATGATTTAAAAGATAAATTGTTTATTCCAAACTTTACAACCAAATCAAGCGGTATGGGACTTGGATTGTCTATCGTAAAAAATATTATCGAGACTGCGGATGGTGAAATATGGTACGAAACAGAAATTAATACAGGAACTACCTTTTTTGTTACTTTCCCTGTTTATAAACAATCTGAATAATTTTTTGTTTTAATCTAAGGAATTCTTCGAAGTTCTGTCTCGGGGTATCTGTGAGTTGTCATTCCCGCGAACTTTTTCATGAGCAAAGCGAGTAACGCGGGAATCTGAATACAAAATTCGATTTTTGACTGTCAAAATGAAACAAGAGAAACACTCCTGAGGTTCTGTTTGGGAGATAGTTCGTTTCAAGGAATTTTTTTTGAAAATATGCGCTAATGCATATAATATTACAGTTGGCTCTAGTGTCAAGTCAAGCATCAATTGACGGATAAAGTCTCTTTAGTTTGATCCTCGAATCTTTGGCTGTAAATCTCCAATTTATTTTCGCATCTTTATTATTTCTATAATCTTGCCAAGCTTCAACTTCTTGTCTCACAGT
>JAUWQL010000215.1 GCA_030611105.1 Bacteroidales bacterium | reverse complement strand
AGATGAAATTAAATCTGATGCTAAAGAAATTTATCTTTTAGGTGATATTTTTGATTTTTGGTTTGAATATAAAAGAACAATTCCAAAAGGATTTTCCAGATTTTTAGGTAAACTTTGTGAAATTACAGATTCAGGTATCCCAGTTCATTTCTTTACCGGAAATCATGATATGTGGATTTTTGATTATCTACCTCAAGAAACAGGAGTTATTCTACATAAAAAGCCAGTTATCAAAAAGTTTTCAGGCAAGAAATTCTACTTAGCACACGGTGATGGTTTTGGACCAGGAGACCCCTTGTACAAATTATTGAAAAACATATTCGCTAATCGATTTTTTCAGTGGGTTTTTGCACGTCTTCATCCTAATTTAGGGATTTGGATTGCCAATTCATGGTCGACACACAGCAGATACTCAAGAGAAACAAGAGCTTTTGAAGGAGAAGATAAAGAATGGCTTATATTATATTCTAAAAAATTATTAGAAAAAGAACATTTTGATTTTATGATTTACGGTCACAGGCATCTTCCTTCGGATATAAAATTAAATGAAACATGCCGCTATATTAATCTTGGCGATTGGTTAAGTCATTTTACGTATGCCGAATTCGATGGCAAAGAAATGTATTTAAAGAAATATTCTAATAACAAGGATTAATAATAAGAATAAACAACTATTTTTGTCGTTTCAAAGAGTGCCATTTATTACTAAGATGAAAATCATAAAATATATACTTCCTCTTCTTATTATTACTGCAATAATTATTTCATGCAGCGACGATCAATGTAATTCTGAAACAGACTCTTTGCTAAAATGTGAACTTATTGTAACAGATACCAATCTTACAGCCATTAAATTTATCGATAGTTTATCCATCTATTCACCTGAATGGTCGGATAGCATTCACTATTCAGAAGAAGGTTCCGATAATTGCTTATTATTTACATTATCGCCGGAATCTGATACAACAGAGATTGTTTTTACATCCAAACAAGCAGAATTTAAAGATACAATCTATATTTATTATCAACGAGAATTTGTTTTTTTATCGCCGGAATGCGGGTTTGTTGTAAATTGTAAAATAGACACTGTTTTGAATACCTATAATTATATTGATTCATTAAAAATAATAAAAGACGAAATCACAACAAATGTACAAGGCCATATTCAGATATATTTTTAGCATACTTTTCATTTTCACATCTGTTTCGTTTTCTTTTGGACAAAATGATAGTCTTTATGTACCAAAAGAAGAAAAAGAGCCTTTAGAACTGAAAGGAATAAAATTTGGATTAAATGTTGGACGATTTTCTGATTATTTATTTAAACCGGAACGTATTTCTTATGAAGCATCATTTGATTTTAATTTAAGCCACAAATATTACGGTGTAATAGAAGCAGGGTACTCTGAAATAGATATGGAAAAAGACAATTACCATTATGTTTCAGATGGCACATTTTTTAAAATTGGAATGGACTATAATATGCTTAAGAAATATCCATCTGATTTTTTTGGTGTGGGAGTTCGTTTAGGGCGAGCCGATTTTAAGCATTCTGCACAGAATGTTTTAATAGAACCTGATCATTGGCCATCATATACAACATCAATCGATTCGAAATCATACAATACTTACTGGCTTGAGGTATCATTTGGCTTAAAAGGTGAGCTGCTAAAAAATGTGTATTTTGGCTGGTCGGCAATAGTTAAAATTGCTGTTTCCGGAAGAGAAGATGTCGATTTCCAGCCATACGATATCCCGGGGTTTGGCAAAGGAGCAAAATCAATTAATTTAGGTGCAAATTACTATATTTATTATCAGATTCCTTTTAACAGAAAATAAGCAATTAATCCAAAATCCTTTTTACACTAATTATAATATGATTTTAATTTTTGCTGAAAAACTTCTTTGTTCACTTTATTTATTTGATTTACTATAGAGTTGATTTGATTAACTCTTTCCGACCGGGTTTCAATAGAAATAAATCGTTCGTCGATAAAAACGATTTTATCAATCTGATAACCTACTTCATTTAAACTCATAGCAACTGCTGCATTAAAATTATCGAAAATAATAACCGAAGGAAGCTGGTCGTCAGCATATTGAGCAAAGGCTTTTAAAACCATTGATTTAATATATTTTATTTGTGTTTCTCCCAAATAATTTGCCCCAACCAGAATCTTTACCATATCAATTTTTGCTTTATCTCTTTTTCTGTTATTCATTTTTAGTTGCTCATATGCAGATTGATTCGTTTTCAAAAAAAGATCAATAAATACTTGAGGAACATCATTCAAGTGGGCCAGATTATTATTGCTTTTTTTGATTTTATATTCCTTAATCGCCAATTTCTGATCAACAGGAACATAATATTTCCACTTTTTAGTTCTTTTATAAGATTCGGTCATTGGTTTTGGTTTCCAATTACTTTCAGGACGCTTCATTAAAGGAGTAGTAATGTCCAGATAACCTGTTTCTAATGAGTATAATAAACAATTAACAAAATGAACCCAACCTCCACCAATGGAATTATGTAATGCACTCCATAAAGTTTTATTTGATTCTGAATAATCTTCTTTCCCTGCTATAGTCGTATCTACTTTTGTTTGCTTTAATTTTTGAACAAACTCTTTTTCCAGTCTTGTGGGTAAATATGTAAATGATGTTGAGCCATCTTCTTCTACATTAGTATGATGCAATTCTTTAATATCTAAAATATAATTTGAATCATTAGCTAAAGTAATATGTATCTGAAAATCTTTATCCCACTGCATTTTTTCAATTCCTTGTGAATGTGCAAATTGGAAACTTACAAAAAGACATATAAAAATGATTATTAGCTTTTTCATGATGATTTTAAATTAAATTTGATCATTTAAAATTACTGAAAATTTAGTTTAAATTGGAAATGTTTGATACAATTTTTATTATGCTTTTAGCTATTTGCCGTTAGCTATTAGTCTTATTCTAAAAGCCAAAAGCTAATGGCTAAAAGCTTTTTTAAATAAAAAAAGACCCGACAAATTGCCGAGTCTTTTAATATATGATAATAAGATTGTTTAATCTTCATCAATCATAATTTCCAGCATCTTGATTGCAGAAACAGGGATTGATGTTCCGGGGCCGAATACACCGGCAACACCGGCATCGTATAAGAATTTATAATCTTGTGCAGGAATAACTCCTCCAACAATAATCATGATATCTTCACGACCAAGCTTTTTAAGCTCTTCCATTACTTGAGGCACCAATGTTTTGTGACCTGCAGCAAGTGAAGAAACACCCAGAATATGAACATCGTTTTCTACTGCTTGTTTAGCAGCTTCAGCCGGAGTCTGAAATAATGGTCCGATATCAACATCGAAACCTAAGTCGGCGTAACCGGTAGAAACAACTTTCGCTCCACGGTCGTGACCATCCTGACCCATTTTTGCAATCATGATACGTGGCTGGCGACCTTCTTTTGCAGCAAATTTTGTTACCAGCTCTTTTGCTTTATTATAATTTACATCGTCTTTTGATTCTGACATATATACTCCTGAAATTGATCTTATAACAGCTTTATATCTACCTGCATGTTTTTCACAAGCATTTGAAATTTCGCCTAAAGTAGCACGCTTCTTAGCAGCATCAACAGCTAACTCCAATAAATTACCTTTACCAGTTGCAGCGCATTCTTCTATCTTTCTTAAAACAAGTTGTACTTCTTCTTCATTTCTTTCTGAACGCAATTTAGCTAATCTTTTTAATTGCGCCTCACGAACAGCGGTATTATCTACATCTAATATCTCAATCGGG
>JAUWQL010000001.1 GCA_030611105.1 Bacteroidales bacterium | reverse complement strand
ATCAGGGCAGTTTAAATCGCCAACAGGAGGATACAACTTTGCTGTTCTGCGTTCAGTTACAGATACTGTTCTTAAAAACAATCAAAATATATTGAATTCTCTCAAAATTATTGCAAATTTACAGTACACTGATTAGTTACATTTATTTTAGTTTAACTTTTTTAGGTGAAATGCATAATAATGCATGCTAATACATTGTATATTAAATTTATAAATAATGAAAACAGCCATTCAAAAAATAAAAGATGATTTATATGAATTTAAAACTGAATTAATTGAGTTTTTAAAGAATTATTCTGGAGTAAAGCAGACAATATTTAGAGGAGACGGATTCTTTTCAATGGCAGGAAATTTTAGTTTTGATAAATTACCTGAAGAAGCAATAACTGTTCAAGATAAACTTTTCAAGGAATTCAATAAATTAGTTGAAATAATTAATATACTATTAATAAATTCTACTAAAGAAAATATTAGAAAATTTAAGGATTCTAGAATGCCTATTTTAGCAAATATTAATCAAGATAGTCTTACTTGGAATAAAAGTATTGAAGCTGTAATTAGTGATTGCGTTGAAAAGGTTGATGAAATTGTTAAAATGTTGGAATTAATTTATCCGAACAATATAGAAAAACCAATATTGATACCAGACACAAATGCTTTTTATCACAATACTGATATTGAAAAATGGAGATTTGCCGATTTTGATAAATTTACTATAATTCTTACACCTAGTGTATTAAAAGAACTAGATGGTCATAAAATATTACACAAAAATGAAGATATCAGAAAAAAAGCAAAAAAAATTATAAATAAAATAAAGGATTATCGAAATCGAGGCAAATTAACAACAGGAGTTACAATTGTAAAAGACAAAATTGATTTAAAATCGATAGGATTGGAACCTGATTTTGAAAAGACAATTAACTTTTTGGATAAAAATAATGAAGATGATAGATTAATTGCAAGTACTTTAGAAATAATAAGAGAGAATTGTGAGAGACCAGTATTACTGGTCTCTACTGATATAAACTTGCAGAATAAGTGTGATGTTTTTAACTTAGCGTATATCGAACCACCTGAAGAAAGTTAAAAATGATTGATATGGATAATAAAGAACTGCATATGATGATTGGCGGTATTGGTACTGGAAAAACAACTCACAGCCAAGAACTTGTAAATGATTTGAAATGTAAAATATTTAGTGCTGATGAATTGGCAGAACAATACAGCAATGAAAATAATATAGAGGAATTAATTGATGCTGAATTTAAAAGGCAATTAAAGTCCGGTGAAAGTTTTATTTTAGATGGTAAATATTTAACTGTAGAAGGAAGAAAAATCATTTTAGATAATGCAAAGAATGAAGGTTATAAAATATACGGATATGATTTTGGAGCTGGAAATGTAATATCATTATTACGAAGATTTAGAAAACCTAGAAGATTATTAAAGGAAATTTGGGAAGGAATATATGAAAACGATAAGTCATCATATGAAACACCTGAAATTGAAGAAGGATTTGAAAAAATTAATTTCCCTAGAAAATCTTAAGTTCTTTAATTAATTAACTCTCAGAGAATTGAATATTTGAATTAGTAGTAGAAAAAGGAATCTTAAAAACATTAATTATGGCTTATAATAATCTAACACGACAATTGGTTACGAATAAAGATATTGATTTTGAAAGTTTAAATGAAGCCGAAAAGAAAGATGAAATACTCAAATTTCTTAATTATGTAGGAGAGAACGGACAGCCTGATTATCGTGATGGCTTTTATTTTCATAATACCGTTAATGCAATTTTAAATAATTCAAAGATGCATAGTAAAGAAGTTACGTTTTTATTGAAAAGTTTAGAGTATGATAATTTTATAGAATACAATGATAATACTTTTGGTTATAAATTCGAATCAACTCAATTTCTTAAAGAAGGTGGATACATAGAACACGAAAAATATAAAAATACTATACTCGAAGAAGAACAAAAAATTGAACAATTAACTAACGATAAATTAATCTCGGATACCAAATTCTCTAAATGGCAAGTTAAAACATTTTGGTTGTTTTTTGGATTTTCTATTTTAAGTTTGATAGTAAATATTTATTTAGCATTTAATCAGTGTTAAGGTGCGTAAAGTCTCTGAGAATTGAATATTTAATTTTAAATAATACTATAAATCAAAGGTTTAGGGAAAGTATACTAATAATGAATAAACTCCACAAATACGCCCAACACTTCGTTAAACTTGAATTAATGAAAGCTCGCTTAGAGGTTTTTCAAAATGAAAGTGCAAATAATGGAGTTGAATTTATTGTAAAGACAAATACTGGAGTGTATCATGAATTGTATTTACAAACAATAAATTTAGAGAAGGATAGGAGCGTTAAAATTATTAAACAGGAACTAGGAGAGCCCAAAGATACACTTTGGATCGCATTAGTACTATTCATGAAAGAAATGGAGCCTGTTTTATATTTAATTCCATCAAAAACACTTACAAAACCAGACGATTACATTTTTATCGAGAATGATCAAAGCGATAGATTCAAACACCTGTCTAATTGGGAGATTAAAGTGTTTACGAAAGCAATACCACAACTAAGCAAATACGCATTTGCTAATATGATTAAAAGTATTTCCTAAAAAACAGCTAAATCAAGGTCAAATTAATATTATGTTAAATAGAAAGTCAACTCAAGGCTTTTTTCGGCATCTTAATAATTTTGTACTAAAACAAGGATTAGCTTACGTGTGATAGGTCTGGTAAGCTTTACACAAGTTTTAGGCTTCAATATTTTACCATAAAACACTATATTTCAATTAAAACGGCTGTAATGCGTGAAGAAAGATAATCGGTAGTTTTAGAAAAATTAGTGAGCAGCCTTGATTTTTTTGGTTCTTTTTGTATTAAGACAAAAAGAATGAAAGAACAGCGGTCGGAAGACATGTGTTAAGAAACCATTTGAATTATATAGATCCCGAATAACTTCGTTTCGGGATTAATTCAACCAAATTCGTTTGTTAGTAAAAATTCCAAACAAATGGTTTCATTAACTTATGTTGAGCGTAAGCAAAGAATTTTTATTGTGCGCTGGAAAAAAAGGAAATAAATTATTGAATGCGTTTGCAAAGCGTGAGCAATTGTTTTTGAAAATTTATTTTGTATAATTTTCTTCAAAAGAAATTGTAAAACAATTTTGGGCTTAGCCGAAACGGCTATTTAAAATAATGACTAATTATAGGACAAAGCTTCGGAAGCTAAATTATCGTAAGAATAACTGCCTTAGAATTGCATATTAGAACCATTTCTGTATAATTACCCGAATAAAGTAAACTCGAAGCACACTATTTACCCGTAAGGGCGAAACGAAGTGGAGACATAATATTATTATAGTTGACAAGATTGCTTGTGTGTGAGAAACAAATTGTATTAATAACTATTATCACTATATACTAGAATTGAAGTCTCAGAAACCACAATAAACACTAAATACCGTATATAAACAATTTGGTGAAGTTTGTCCTATAATTTATATTATGTTAAATAGGGTGTTTTATAATATAGGGAGATACATTTTAATACCTCCCTATTTTTACTTATATATTAAAAAATATTATTGTTCTAACTTAGCATTTATTTCTTCATATTTATCAGTCATTTTTAAACGATAGTATAAAGTTTTTAATGTAGTCATAATACTTCTGTCTTCAGGTTTTAATTCATGCGATTTTTCAATATATTGTAAAGCTTCTCCGAATTTTTTATCAGCAATTTCTTTTGCTTCCTGGTACTTTGCGTTGTCAACTATTTCGTTTGCCACATCAATCAATTCAACTCCTTCGTTAAAATATATAACCCCCAAATTATAGTAAGCCTCAAAAAAGTTTTCATCAATTTCAATAGCCTTTTTATATTTTTCTTTTGCTTTTTCTTTATCTCCTATTTTATCGTATAAATGTGCTTCTGCAGAATAAAACTGTGGATTATTTGGATCATTTTCTCTTGCAACAGCTAAATACTTAAACGCTTCTTCAGTATTTTCAGCCTCTAACAGGTAATAATTAATAATTCCACCTAATAATGATTGATTTGCCGGATATGTTTCAAATCCTCTCTTTAAAGTATTCACATAGTTTACACTATCTCCTTTTTCTTTGTAACATTCAGCCAATAACGAAAAAGCATCGCCTTCAGCATAACTGCATTCAATAGCCTTATTGTAATATTCTATAGCTTCTTCGTATTTTTTTATTCTTTGAGCTGTAATTGCAACATTAAATATAATAGCAGTATCAATTTCACCTTCAAATACTTCCATCTCTTTCACTTCGAGAATTTTTTCAAAATAAAGAAATGCTTCCTCAAAGTTTTGAACATTGTATGCATCGATTCCTTTTTGGATAAAAGTGTTAGCTAATGTAAAAAATTGCAGGTCAATAGCACTGTGGTACATATTACTGCCATCCATGTTATATGCTTTTTTAAAGTTATCAAAAGCTTTCATTGAAGGATATTTGCAAATATTAACAAAATCCGGATTTTCAGTATTCTCTATAGCATTATAAACTAATCCTTTAACATAGTATGTTTTTGCCCAGTCTTTTGTTTTTTCTTGTGTTTCAGCAAATTCAACTGCTTTCAAGGCAGTATCAAGTTTTTCTCCACTTTCAGCCCAAATCAGGGCTTTATTTACATATTTCTTTTGTGCCTGAACATTGCTAATCATCATTAGCATCGCAAAAGCAACTGATATTGTTATTAATAACTTTTTCATTTTCATAATGTTTTGCTATTTAGGTTTTTGTTAATTAAATTTTTCCAAAAATATAATATATTTAATTCAAGTCAAATTTTATACCGAAAATTAAAACTATTCTTTAACATCCCCATTAGTTTCCTGGTTATCATTAGATTCATTAACTCCATCCCTGGTTTCAGTTTCAGCAGCAATATCCTCATCCTCAACTTTAGTTACCTGGGTAACCGCAGCAATCGTGTCATTATTTCTTAAATTAATTAAACGTACTCCTTGTGTAGCACGTCCTGTAACTCTTAGGTTAGAAACTGCAAGTCTAATGGTTATACCAGATCGGTTAATAATCATCAAGTCCATGTCATCATTTACACCTTTAATGGCTATCACTTTTCCGGTTTTCTCAGTAATATTAAGGGTCTTTACTCCTTTTCCGCCTCTGTTGGTAATTCTGTAAGCATCTATACTGGAACGCTTTCCATATCCCTTTTCTGAAACAACAAGAACTTCATTATCTGATTCTTCTACCCAAATCATTCCAACTACTTCGTCATCAGGTTTACTCAGCCTGATACCCCTGACTCCGGCTCCGGTTCTTCCAATAGACCTTACATTTTGCTCATTAAAGCGAATTGCTTTACCTTCACGTGTTGCAAGAACAATATCGCTTTTACCATCTGTTAATTTAGCTTCGAGTAACATATCACCATCTTTAATGGTAATTGCATTTACACCATTTTGTCGTGGACGAGAATATGCTTCAAGGGCTGTTTTCTTAACAATTCCCTTTTTGGTACTCATCATGATATAATTATTTTCGATATATTCCTTATCATTAAGATTCTGAACATTAATAAATGCTTTTACTTTATCTTCAGCCTCTATATTTATAAGATTTTGAAATGCTCTACCCTTTGAAATTCTTGTACCTTCTGGTATTTGATAAACCTTTAGCCAAAAACACTTTCCTTTTTCAGTAAAGAACAACATCGTGTTATGCATAGATGCAATAAACATATATTCGAGAAAATCTTCATCACGCGTTGTGCTTCCTTTTGATCCGACACCTCCTCTGTGTTGCGTTCTGAATTCGGTAACAGGTGTACGTTTTATATAACCCATATGTGAAATAGTAACAACCATATCTTCATCGGCATAGAAATCTTCAGCATTAAATTCACCTTCATCAGGTACTATATCAGTTCTTCTTTCATCACCGTAAGTTTCCTTTACCTCGATAAGTTCATCTTTTATTATGGTCATTCTTAACGACTCATCATCAAGAATTGTACGTAAATCTTCAATTAGTTTTTGAAGTTCTGCATATTCATCTTTAATCTTTTCTCTCTCTAAACCAGTAAGTTTCTGCAATCTCATATCAAGTATTGCTTTAGCCTGAATTTCTGAAAGATCAAATTTACTCATTAAGCCTTCTTTTGCTTCTTCCGGAGTTTTTGAAGCACGAATTAATGCAATAACTTCATCTAAATGATCAAGAGCAATTAATAAACCTTCAAGAATATGTGCTTTCTTTTCAGCCTGATCTAATTCATACTGTGTTCTTCTAACAACAACTTCATGTCTGTGGTTCACAAAATATTCTATCATTTGTTTAAGGTTTAAAACCTTGGGTCTCCCTTTAACAAGTGCTATATTGTTAACACTAAATGATGATTGAAGCTGCGTATATTTAAAAAGATTATTTAATACAACATTAGCAATGCTATCTTTACGAATTTCATAAACAATACGCATTCCTGTTCTGTCTGACTCATCGTTAATATTAGTAATACCCTCAATTTTTTTATCATTTACCAGTTCAGCAGTTTTACGAATCATTTCTGCTTTATTTACCATATAAGGAATTTCGGTAACAATAATTCTTTCTCTTCCGTTTGCTTCTGTCTCAATCTCGGTCCTTGATCGTACAACAATCCTACCTCTTCCGGTTTCAAATGCATCTTTAATTCCCTGATAGCCATATATAGTACCTCCTGTAGGAAAGTCAGGAGCTTTCACATAATTCATTAATTCCGAAATTTCAATTTCCTTGTTATCAATAAATGCTATTATTGCATCAACAACTTCAGATAAATTATGTGGTGGCATATTCGTGGCCATACCCACGGCAATACCGGAAGCACCATTAACCAATAAATTAGGAATACGCGTAGGTAAAACAGTTGGTTCCTGAAGCGAATCATCAAAATTAAATTGAAAATCTACTGTGTTTTTATCAATATCACGAAGAACTTCTTCTGATATTTTTTTTAATCGAGCTTCGGTATAACGCATTGCTGCAGGGCTATCTCCATCAACAGATCCAAAATTCCCCTGTCCGTCAACTAAAGGATAACGTAAAGACCACGGCTGGGCCATTCTAACCATAGCTTCATAAACCGAGGTATCACCATGAGGGTGATACTTACCAAGCACCTCTCCTACAATTCTTGCGGATTTTTTATGCGATTTGTTTGATGCTAATCCCAAATCAGACATTCCAAACAAAACTCTTCTATGTACAGGCTTTAATCCATCTCTTACATCAGGTAGCGCCCTCGAAACTATTACCGACATTGCATAATCAATGTAAGCCGACTTCATTTCTTCTTCAATATTGATCTTAACTATTCGTTCTCCTTCTGGCATATATCAAGATATTTAGTTATTTTAGTAATCGTTTTTCAAAATTCATACAAAAGTACTAAAATAGCCTTTTAAAACGAATAATTTCATGTTATATTTACGATTTTTCAACATAAAACTGTTCATAACAGGCACTATTTATTAACATCAGTTATTTACTCTTTTTTAGTTAGCTGAACAAGTTGATTTTTAATTTGTTTATGAAAATATAGCTATTGTTCTAAAATTATTTTAACTTGTATTTTCAATATAAATCTCAAGAAATGATTGATTTATTTTATTTTTAAATACTGTTATATTATTTTTGTAGATTATTGTAAAAGGTTAACACCTTTAAAAATTATTAAAAACATATATGGACGCAAAATTTTCACAAAGAATAAAAGATGTTTTAAGTTACAGCAAGGAAGAAGCTGTTCGTCTTGGTAATGCTTATATTGGCACTGAACACTTACTTTTGGGTATTTTAAGAGAAGGCGAAGGTATGGCTGTTACTATCCTTGAAAACTTGAATATAGATCTCAACAAACTTAAAAAATCAATTGAATTCAGAATCAGGTCAGAAGAAAACTTAAAAATTGCCGATACAGATAATATTCCCTTATTTAAAACAGCCGAAAGAGCATTAAAATTAGTTTATCTGGAAGCAAAATCGTTTAATAATTCAACGATTAATACCGGCCATTTGCTATTATCTATTCTTAAAGATGAGAACAGCGTTGTAACTCAAATCCTTGAAGAACAACATATCGATTATCAAAATATAAGAACAGAAATGGAAAATCATAAACCTGAAGCAAAAGCAGAATTTGAAGACGAAGAAAATGAAATGCCTTTTGGAACAGGTAAAGGAGGTGGAGGATCAGCACACCAAGGACAAAAATCCAAATCAGATACACCTGTCTTAGATAATTTTGGAATTGATTTAACCAAAGCTGCTGAAGATGATGCTTTGGACCCAATTGTCGGACGTGAAAAGGAGATTGAACGATTAGCACAAATATTAAGTCGCAGAAAGAAGAATAACCCTGTATTAATTGGTGACCCTGGTGTTGGTAAATCAGCTATTGTTGAAGGTTTAGCATTACGAATAATCCAAAGAAAAATATCGAGGGTGCTTTTTGATAAAAGAGTCATAACCTTAGATCTGGCATCAGTTGTAGCAGGAACTAAATATCGTGGTCAGTTCGAAGAGCGAATGAAGGCAATATTAAACGAGCTTGGGAAATCTAGCAATATAATATTGTTTATTGATGAGATTCATACTATTGTTGGTGCAGGAGGCGCTACAGGATCACTCGATGCTGCAAATATGCTTAAACCAGCATTAGCTCGAGGTGAAATTCAGTGTATTGGAGCAACAACACTAGATGAATATCGACAGCATATTGAAAAAGATGGTGCATTAGAAAGACGTTTTCAAAAAATTATGGTTGATCCTACTGATGCTGAGGAAACTATAGAAATATTAAACAATATTAAAAGCAGATATGAGGATCATCATAATGTAAATTATACTGATGATGCCATTGAAGCTTGTGTAAAACTTACAATGCGATATATCAGTGATCGTCATTTACCTGATAAAGCCATTGATGCACTTGACGAATCAGGTTCAAGAGTTCATATTTCAAACATTAGTGTTCCTGCCAAAATTATTGAACTTGAAAAACAGATTGAAACTGTTCGTTCCGAGAAAATATCAGCAGTAAAAAATCAAAATTTCGAATTAGCGGCTAATTTCCGGGATAATGAAAAGAAATTAATGGAAACCCTTGACAGGGAGAAGGAAAATTGGGAAAAAGATCTTGTAAAAAACCGTGAAACTGTTTCGGAAGAAGAAGTTGCAGAAGTTGTTGCAATGATGACAGGCGTTCCTGTACAACGTATAGCACAAGCCGAGGGAACTCGCTTATTAAAAATGGGTGACGAATTGAAGAAGAATGTGATTGGACAGGATGAAGCCATAGTAAAAATTGTAAAATCTATTCAAAGAAACCGTGCAGGATTAAAAGATCCTAACAAACCAATTGGCTCATTTATATTTTTAGGCCCAACAGGCGTTGGAAAAACCCAATTGGCAAAAATACTTGCGCTTTACTTATTTGATAATGCTGAGAATCTTATCCGAATGGATATGAGTGAATATATGGAAAAATTCTCTGTGTCGCGATTAGTTGGTGCTCCTCCGGGATATATTGGTTATGAAGAAGGTGGACAATTAACCGAAAAAGTACGTCGCAGGCCATATTCTGTAATTTTACTTGACGAGATTGAAAAAGCACATCCTGATGTATTTCACTTATTGCTTCAGATTATGGACGAAGGCCAATTGACTGATAGTCTTGGACGCAGAGTAGATTTTCGAAACACTATTATCATTATGACTTCTAATATCGGTAGCCGACAGTTGAAAGATTTCGGTACAGGTGTTGGTTTTTCTACCAAGGCAAAACAAGAGTCGTCCAGTCATCATACAAAGAGTGTAATTCAAAATGCACTTAAACGTTCATTTGCTCCTGAATTTATCAATCGTTTAGATGATATTATAATATTCAACTCATTGACTAAAGAACATATTCATCAGATTATCGATATTGAACTTAAAGGATTATTTAACAGGGTTAAAGCTTTAGGTTATGATATTGAATTAACAGACACCGCTAAAGATTATGTCACAGATAAAGGGTTTGATCCTGATTTTGGTGCTCGTCCACTAAAAAGAGCAATTCAAAAGTATCTTGAAGATCCTATGGCAGAGGCAATTCTTAAATCTACCTTAAAGCAAGGCGACATTCTTCTTGTTGATTATGATAAAGAGAAGGATGAAATAAAGATTAATCTTAAAAAAGGTGGTAAAGCAGCACTTCCGGCGGGTGAAAAAGATAAATCGAAAGAAAAATAAATAGATAATTAAACAAAACCTTACTTACATATTACAAGTAAGGTTTTTTTATTCTATTTCGCCCATTAAATCAAAATCATCGACACTTTTTATTCTGATATTATAAAAGTTGCCAACACGTAATTTCTTATTTTCAGGTTTTACAATTACCTCATTATCAACTTCTGGTGAGTCAAACTCTGTTCTTCCAATATAATAATCGCCCTCTTTCCTATCAATTATAACTTTATATAACTTCCCTATCTTTTTATTATTTAAGTCATTAGATATCTCTCTTTGCACCTCCATGATTTCATCCATACGGGATTGTTTTATTGAAAAAGGTATATTGTCTGTAAAATTCTCAGCTGAATATGTATTTTCTTCTTCTGAATAAGTAAAAACTCCCAGCCTTTCAAATTGAGCAAACCTAACAAATTCAATAAGTTCATTAAAATCTTCATCAGTCTCTCCGGGATGACCAACCAGTAAAGTTGTTCGTAAAGCCATTTTCGGAATTTCTTTTCTAAAATAATTAATCAAATCATAAGTTTGTTCTTTTGTTATTCCACGACGCATATCCTTCAATATTTTATCGCTAATATGCTGAACAGGAATATCCATATATTTGCAGATATTCGATTTAGATTTTATGACTGAAATAACTTCTTTAGGAAATTTTGCCGGAAAGGTATAATGTAATCGAAGCCATTTTAAACCCTTAATATCGGATAGTTTATCAATTAATTCGGCTAGTTTAAATTCCTTGTAAATATCTATACCATAATAGGATAAATCCTGTGCGATAAGAATGATTTCTTTAACTCCCTGACTTATCAAAAATTCTGTTTCCCTAATTAATTCATCTATTGGCCTTGATCTATGTTTACCTTTAATTAACGGAATAGCACAGAATGAACATGTTCTGTCGCATCCTTCAGATATTTTTAAATATGCGTAATGTTTTGGGGTGGTCAACAATCTTTCTCCAACAAGCTCTTCTTTATAATACCCTCCAATCGATTCTATAAGTTCTTTAAGATTATATACTCCAAAATATTTATCCACAACGGGTATTTCCGTCTCTAATTCTTGCTTATATCTCTCCGAAAGACATCCAAAAACAAAAAGTTTCTCGATTTTATTCGTATTTCTTAAATTTTCAAATTGTAAAATCGTTTCTATTGATTCTTGTTTAGCATCATTTATAAACCCACAAGTGTTAATTATAACTATATCGGATAGTTTATTTGAATCGTGTGTAACTCTAAACCCATTCGACTCCAACTGCCGCATTAAAGACTCAGAATCAACCAGGTTTTTTGAACAACCTAATGTTATTATGTTAATCGTCTTTATTCCTTTTGTTTTCATAATAAATAATAAAACCTGATGGTTTACCCAACAGGCTTATTTACATTTTTAATATTCTATCTTATTTCGAAAATAACGAGTCAACAAATTCTTTTTTATTAAATATTTGAAGATCTTCCAAACCTTCCCCAATTCCAATATATTTTACCGGTATTTTAAACTGATCGGAAATACCAATGGCTACACCGCCTTTAGCTGTTCCATCCAATTTTGTTAGTGCAAGGGCGGTAACATCTGTAACATTTGTAAACTGCTTAGCTTGTTCAAATGCGTTTTGTCCGGTCGAACCATCAAGTATAAGTAAAATTTCATGCGGTGCATCAGGTATCACTTTTTGCATTACTTTCTTTATCTTACTAAGCTCGTTCATTAAATTTACTTTGTTGTGCAAGCGTCCGGCAGTATCAATTATTACTATATCAGCATTATTTGATTTTGCCGATGATAAAGCGTCATAAGCCACAGAAGCAGGATCGGAGCCCATTTTTTGTTTTACAATAGGTACACCAACTCTGTCGGCCCAAATTGTTAACTGATCAACAGCTGCAGCTCTAAAGGTATCGGCAGCACCTAAATATACTTTTTTACCTGAATTCTTAAACTGATAGGCTAACTTTCCAATAGTTGTAGTCTTCCCTACTCCATTAACACCCACTACCATAATAACATAAGGACCATTATCTGAACTAAATGACAAATCAATCTCCTCAGCATTATTTTCTTCTAATAATAATGCTATTTCTTCTTTCAGAATATTATTTAATTCGTCCGTTCCAAGATATTTGTCGTGAGATACACGCTCCTCAATACGTTCAATTATTTTTAATGTAGTATTTACACCAACATCCGAAGAGATTAAAACCTCCTCGAGATTATCAAGCACTTCATCATCAACCTTCGATTTGCCAACTACAACACGCGATAACTTTTTAAAAACACTTTCTTTTGTTTTTTCCAGTCCTTTGTCGAGAGTTTCTTTTTTCTCTTTTGAAAAAATACCAAACGTAGCCATTGAATATATTTTAATCTAATCTAATTTTATGCCTGCCTACCGGTTTAACTGCCGTAGGTAGTCAGGCAGGGTTATCAGCCGTTAAATTTAATACAAAATAGTGAATGCAGAAATAAAAAAAGCCTTCTTTTAAAAAGAAAGCTTTTTATATATGATATTTTTTGAATGAATTATTTCTTAGCAAAAAATTCTTTAATCTTATCATTATGCACCATTTCTTGTACATACTGGAATCCTCTTTCTGATTTTACCATTTTAATACATTTGGTAAAAGTTCTTCCGACACCTTTTTGTAAACTTGCAACTGCTTTCTTAGCCATGACTTAATTATTTTATTTCTTTATGAACTGTTACTTTTTTAAGAATAGGATTGTATTTTTTCAGCTCTATTCTTTCAGTAGTATTCTTTTTATTTTTTGTTGTAATATATCTTGATGTTCCAGCTTGTCCTGATTCCTTATGTTCAGTACATTCTAAAATAACCTGAATTCTATTACCTCTTTTTGATGCCATTTCCTAGCCCCCTTCTTGTTTTAATAATTATCGATAAAACCTTTTTCTTTTGCTTCTTTCAAGGCTGTTTTCAAACCTTTCTTTGTGATAGTTCTTATACCAGAAGCCGAAACTTTAAGAGTTACCCATCGATCTTCTTCTTCAAAATAGAATTTTTGATTCATCAGGTTTGGGTAGAATTTTCTCTTAGTTCTCCTCTTTGAGTGGGAAACATTGTTTCCAACCATTACTTTCTTTCCAGTTATTTGACAGATTCGTGACATTTTTATTTCGATTTTTTTATCTCATTTCTTCAAAACAGAACGCAAAATACGTGATTTTTATTCAATTATTCAAATATATTTATAAAAAAATTGCAAAAAACTATATTTCTTTCTCCAATATTAACTTCTGCAACATATTCAGAGCTGTTAACGATGCACTTTGAATGTTTCTTCCCCGATGATTACCAAAAACATACTTCTTAGAAATTACTTTTGAATTGTCAGAAACTGCAATCCATGTTATGCCTACAGGTTTTTCTTCAGTACCACCAGAAGGACCGGCAATTCCGGAAGTTGCAATAGCAAAATCTGTTTTATATAATTTCCTCACTCCTTTAGCCATTTCTTCAACTACCTGTTTGCTTACCGCACCATAATTAACTATATTTCTTTTACTTACAGATAATACATTTTCTTTAATCTCATTTGAATATGCAACTACTCCTCCTAAAAAGTACTCGGAACTCCCGGGTATAGATGTTATAAGATGAGCGATATTTCCTCCGGTACAACTTTCTGCAATACTTAATGTTTTGTTATTTTTTCTAAGCAACTTCCCTATAAGCTCTTCCAGCTTGTCAGAATCATAACCGCAAATTAAATCAGGGATTATTTTTTCAAGTTCCTCGATTTGTTCTTTTAATGTATTTTCAAGCAATTTTTGATTATTACCCTTAGCAGTTAGTCTGAGTTTGATTAAACCCGGTGAAGGCAAATAAGCCAACGATATTACATCAGGCAAATTACTTTCCCAAGCTTCCAGGACTTCAGCTAATTTCGATTCAGGCCATCCCTGTGTTAAAACAATTTTATGTATAATATGTAAATCACTGTCCATTTTCTTTAATTCGGGAATAATAGACTCAGTCATCATTTCTTTCATCTCAAAAGGAACTCCCGGCATTGAAATAATAATACATCCCTCCTGCTCAAACCACATTCCCGGTGCAGTACCAATCTTATTTCTTATTATTGTACAACTCTCGGGTACATCAGCTTGTTTAATATTGCGCTCATTCATCCAGGCTTTTCGTTTTATAACAAATTGCTCAACATGTTTTAAAACTTCCTTATTCTGAACAAGTTTTGTATTAAAATATTCGGCCAATGACGTTTTTGTAATATCATCATCTGTGGGTCCGAGCCCACCGGTAATTAAAATTAAATCTGCAATTTGCTTAGCATTATCTAATGCTTTAAATATTTCACTCTTATTGTCTGATATAGAAGTTATTCTGACAATGTCAACACCAATAAGATTTAAGTTGTTGGCCATCCATGCAGAATTGGTATCAACTGTTTGCCCAATTAAAATTTCGTCGCCTATGGTTATTATTTCTGCTTTCATTTTATTAGATATTAGATATTAGTATTGAGTATCGAGATAATTCGTTATGAACCAATAAAAATACAAACTTTATAAGTTTTGTAAGAAAAGATTAACAAATATCACTATTATCTTACAGCTAAAAATTCATGGCTTTATTGTCTTGATACCTGATACTAAAATCTCTTATTTTGTATTAATTTTTTCTATAAATTTTAAACGCTGCAACAATGTTGGGTGAGAATAATTAAAAAACACATACAAAGGATGTGGAGTTAAGTTGGAAAGATTATTTACTGAAAGATTTTTTAATGCATTCTGTAAATGTATTCCTTTATAGTTCTCTGATGCAAATTGATCCGCCACATATTCATTCTTGCGAGAAATAATATTCATAAATAATCCAATGATTGTGGAAATTGGACTATATAAAAATCCAAAAGTTATTAAGCCCAAATGAAAACTTGGAATATCAGACCCTAAAGCTTTTGACAATTCAGGATTTCCAACAAACAGCGATAAAATAAACAATGTAAGTCCTGTTTGTACAATTGATGTAAAAACAGAAATTAAGGTATGTTTTTTCTTATAATGGCCTATCTCATGAGCAAGTACAGCAACAATCTCTTCCTTGCTTAATTTCGCTATTAATGTATCAAATAAAACTATTTTCTTTTTTTTACCAAACCCACTGAAATATGCATTAGCTTTTGTACTTCGTTTTGATCCATCTATAACAAAAATATTATCTAATTTAAAATCGGCATTTAAGCAAAATGAAGTTATCTCATCTTTAAGTTCTCCATCTTCAAGAGGTTTTAATTTATTAAATAAAGGAACAATCAAGGAAGTGTAAAACATGGTCATAAACAACATAAAAACACTTACAGCCATCCATGCATATATCCAAAAATAATCCCCTACGGTATTATAAAACCAGATAATTAAAGCAAGTAACCCACCTCCAATAATAGCAGCAATTATCCAACCCTTTATCTTATCAAGTACAAATGTTTTTGATGTTGTTTTATTAAAACCAAAACGCTCCTCAATTACGAAAGTATCATAAACATTAAATGGAATATGTAAAATATCTGATGCAAACATGATAATTCCAAAGAATATCATAGCTATAAGAATAGAATTTGATGTATAAGATCGTGCAATATTATCGATAAATGTAAATCCCGAGAAATATAGGAATACCAGTATTAGCAGCAAACTGAAACTACTTGTTAGAATGGAGAATTTATGATTTGCTTTATCGTAATCCTGCGATTTTTTGTACTTTTCTTCATCATAAATTCCTTTTAATTCATCAGGAAGTACAGAACTTCTTCTGGTAGCATTTAAATAGTCAAGAAACTGATCAAGTAGATAATCAAAAATTAAAATTCCGATTATAAAATAAAAGATGATTTGATGCATATCTGTTATCAATTTTGAAATAAGGTTCCAAAATTAATAAAAAGCATCAATTTTACTAGATTTACCAGCATTAATAAATCTGTTTTTGAAGTTTTTCCAGGTCTTTTTGTCGGCTTTTTAGCAAAGAAATATAGTATCGGGTTCTTGATTTATTTTTAATGTTATTTGATTTCTCTGCCCAGGCTATCGCTAATTCGATTTTACCTGTCATTTCACTTGCAACAGCCATATTATAACAGGCTCTGCTTGTAATTTCCTTATCAATACTATTTGTATATTTCTTCCATATTTTAGAAGCTTCTTCCCAGTTATTATTTTTTACAAATTGAGTTGCCGTTTCGAAATCTTTATTTCCCAAATGAAAATAATACCTGGTTTCTGATCGCCATCCGGGGAATATTCTATTGGCATAATCTGCTGCTGCAAAATAACTTGTTTCTCGTATTGATCTTTCAACACTTGGCATTTTTCTTTCTACCTCAGTTTTTGAATAACTTTGAGCATCCCATAATAATGTATCATTATAATAATATCGATCTAATCTCTTTTTTTCTACTAAATCAAAAACACTCCAGTAAATATTAACTGCCAACTGGCGATATTGGTAATACTCGGGAGGAACATAGTAGTATTCTGCAAATGATTCACTCACCATCGAAAGATTTAAAGAGTCTAAAACTATAAATATGTCGGCATTATTATTACCAGATATCTTTTCCAAATATTGCCACGAAACAGTATCTGATATATATAATTTGTCCTTATCAGGATATCCTTTAAGATATAAAAAGTTTGTTGAATCAACACCGGCAGAGGATTGAATAGCATCCATAAAACCCAGGCTCATTTCTTCTGTTATAATTTTATAAAGCAATGTATCTGTTTTATCATCATGATTAACATCAGTTGCCAGGTTTATAAAAACAATTTTATTAAAACTACCTGGAAACTCAATCTCGGCAGGAACTATGGTCTCAATTTGGATCGAAGTAAGAGGCTGACAACTCTGAAAAAAAATAATTAAGACAGCAGATATTAAAATAAGCCAACGATATTTCATCTTTCAATAATATTTATATATTGATGATAACTCCAAATAAATAAAAATATTTTATCTACAAAAATGATACCATTCGAAAACAATAAAGGTACCCATTTTTGTTAATAAGTACCTTCAATAATATCAGATATTTACCAAACTAGGTTTGCATTCCACCACATACATTTATAACCTGTCCGCTAACATAAGTTGATAAATCAGATGCTAAAAACAATGTTGTATTCGCAACATCTTCGGGAGTACCTCCGCGGCGTAATGGAATTTGTTGTTCCCATGTTTTGCGCACATCTTCCGGCAATTTTGCTGTCATCTCGGTAATAATAAAACCGGGAGCAATAGCATTACTTCGAATATTCCTTGATCCTAGTTCCTTAGCAATAGATTTTGTAAAACCAATAATACCTGCTTTTGAGGCTGAATAATTAGATTGTCCTGCATTACCACTAACACCAACAACGGAGCTCATGTTAATAATCGATCCTGACTTTTGTTTCAGCATGTATTTTTGAGCAGCTTTAGTAAAATTAAATACCGATTTAAGATTAACAGATATAACAGCATCCCATTGTTGTTCTGTCATTCTCATTAATAAGGTATCTTGTGTAATACCTGCATTATTAACTAAAACATCAATACTGCCAAATTCTTTTTGAATTTCATCAACAAGATTTTGAGTTTCTTCGTATTTACTTGCATCAGACGCATATCCTTTTGCTTTAACTCCCAAATCCTGAAGCTGCTTTTCCACTTCTTTTGCTGCATCGTTATATTCTAAATCAGTAAATGCAATATTTGCACCGTGTTCGGCCAATTTAAGAGCAATAGTTTTTCCTATTCCCCTAGCAGCACCGGTAACAATAGCAGTTTTTCCTTCTAATAATTTCATTAGATAATGTTTTTAAGTTATTGATTTATATTAATAATTTATTTGTCTTTCCTGTAATTAATCTTTTTTTTGTTACCTGCCTGCAGCAGGCAGGCTCGCTCCCACAAATCCCTTACACTAACCCGCTCGTGAACCTACATTACTCAATTTAAATGATTTATTATATAGAAAACAAAAATAAGGATTATAAGTTTATTTATGCAAATAAAAAAATATTAACAAACTTAACTTATTGATACTAATTTAAAAACAAATAAGGTAAGCTAGTTATTGTAAACACAAAATTTTTATATGCTTTACCAAGTAGTTGATTGTAATTGAAAAGTTTTAAAAATGATTTTTTTTTTATACATTGTGAGCTTGAAATAACGATTTTATCTGATAATATTTAAAAGATTAAATGCCTAAACATCTAAATAATTCGACCTATGAAAATTAAGATGAACTTGAAAACAAAGATGCTTGTTTATATTTTAACTACAGCATCACTTATATATGTGCTTGCATTAGGTTATGTAGGTTTAAAATTAAACAATATTGCTTTTGATAATGCCAAAGAACTTACAAATACCTATGCAAGAGAATATGCAAATTATACAAAAGCGGATTTAAGTGTTGATATGAATATGACCCGGGCGCTAGCCCAGGTCTCAATGGGATATAAAAACCTTCCTCCTGATCAAATGAAAGATATTTTAAAGGAGATGTTGAAACATTTAATTGAAGGAAATCCCAATTTCCTTTCAACATGGTACAACTGGGAATTAAGTGCTATTTGGCCTGACTGGGAAAAACCTCATGGTCGGTTAAGACTAACTTTTTACAGAATGGACGGACAAATAAAGTATCAAGAAGAAATTATAGATACTGTTCCGGGATTTACAAAAGGTGCATACTACGACATACTTGAAAAACAGATAGAATATGTTATGGATCCTTATTATTTTACATATCAGGAAGGTACAGAAGAGGTCTTAGAAACAAGTGTCGCCATTCCAATTATTATGGATGGTGTTTCTGTTGGCGTAGCAGGTTTAGACCTTTTATTGCAGCGTTTTCAGGATATTATAATCGAAATACATCCTATTCAGGGAAGCTATGCTTTTCTTATAGCACATAATGGACAGTTTGTTGCACATAATACTGAAGAACTAGTTGGTCAATTTATACAAGACATAGAAGGAGAAGACGTAGACATATTACAAAAAATTCAAAATGGAGAAGAATTTTTAAATACAAGAAAAGGAGACGATGGCATCGACTACTGGATTTCGTACGCCCCGGTTTATATTGGTAACTCTCCCACACCGTGGTCATTCGGTATTGCTGTACCAGTTGATGTAATAATGGCAGAAGAAAAAGCCACTTTAAGAAAGTCAATTTTGGCCGGATTAATCGGACTTTTATTGACAGCATTAATTATTTGGATTATTGCTCACAGTATATCACGACCAGTTGTTAAAACTACAGCTATACTAGGCGATTTGGCAAAAGGAGATATTGATGAATCTAAGAAAATAAATATAAAAACGAAAGATGAGATTGGCGAAATGGCTAACTCTGTTAATACACTTATTGATGGATTAAATAAAACTGCTGAATTTGCAGAGGAAATTGGAAAAGGAAACTTAGAAAAAGAATTTGAATTGTTAAGTGATAAAGATATTCTTGGAAATTCTCTTTTAGAAATGCGCAAGAGCCTGAAAATAGCTAATGAACAAGAAGCTGAGCGTAAACTTGAGGATCAAAAACAAAACTGGACTACCCAGGGAATAGCCAAGTTTGGTGAAATCCTTCGTCAGAATACTGATGATATGCAGGAATTTTCGTACCATATTATAAGCAACCTTGTTAAATATATTGATGCAAATCAAGGTGGAATTTTTATGATTAATGACGATGATAAACACGATATGTTTATTGAACTATTAGCGTTTTATGCCTACGAAAGACGTAAATATATGGAAAAACGGGTTGAAGTTGGCGTAGGACTTATTGGCAGATGTGCTCAGGAGAAAAAAACGATCTACATGACCGACTTGCCTGACGAATATATCAATATCACTTCCGGTTTAGGACAATCTGTTCCTAACGCATTATTGATAGTTCCTCTTAAGGTAAACGATGAAATATTCGGAGTTGTTGAATTAGCCGGATTTAACGAATTTGAAGATCATGTTATAAAATTTATTGAGGAAGTTGGTGAAAGTATAGCATCAACTATTTCAACTACAAAAATTAATATCAAAACTAACCAGTTACTCGAACAATCGCAGCAGCAAAGTGAAGAAATGTCTGCTCAGGAAGAAGAAATGCGACAGAATATGGAAGAGCTACAAGCAACACAGGAAGAAGCAGGACGCAGAAGTGCCGAAATGCAAGGATTGCTAGATGCTCTAAATACTGCTAATTTAGTAATTGAGTATGATCTGGACGGTAATATTATAACTGTAAATGATAATTATCTTCAGCTGGTTGGAATAACCCGTGAACAAATGATTGGCACACATCATACCGATAACATGCAATTAACAAAAACTCAGAAAAAAGAAATTGAACAGTTCTGGGTTGATTTAAGAAACGGTATTGCTAAAAAAGAAACTGACCATGTTGAATTTAGTGGTAAAGAATATGTTTTTGTTGCAACTTACACTCCTATTCTCAACGAAGATGGCAACCCGATTAAAATATTAAAAATAGCTACTGATATTACAGATTATAAGGCAAAATAGAAAAACCAACTATTAAGCCATAAAAAACCCGCAAGTTTTCTTACGGGTTTTTTTATGATTTAATTTCTTTTATCTAAAACTTACACCAAGACCAGCACTGGCAATAGAATAATTTGCATAAGTATAATCAAAGTTTATCGTAACAACAGCAAACTTTAATCTAAAACCTGCATTAAAACGAGGTTTTGTTGCACTTCCATCTGTACTTTTTATACTAATATCAATTGGATCAGTCATTGCTGTTGATTCTGAAACTAAGAATTGATTACCTTGTAATTCAGGAAAAGGATAATTCCCGTTTAATTGTAAATTAGTTGTGGAAGAACTAATTCCGACTCCACCATAAAGGCATATTATTTTAAAATCTCCCGAAAAAATAATATTTGCAGTTATATTACTTATATCCAGTAATAATTGTTGATTGTCGTAATATCCAGGAGTTTCAACAATAATATAATTTGGGAAATCTTCATAGAATGAAGGTTGAAAATTTAAATCCGAAGTCATTTTAAGATTTGAATACCCTCCTTGTAAGGATAAATCAAATAAAGGGAGTTTATTAATTGCAGGAATCCATTGTTTTATACTGTGCTTTAATCCAACACCCCACAATCCCATTTTACTTCCGTTTCCCCACTCAATATCGGGTGAATAGCGAAATTGCAAATCAGTTTCTTTAACTAATCCTACACCTAACTGAACCACAGGCATAGCTGTATAAGCAAAGCCTGTACCTTGTGGTAAATCAAGTTGAGTCATAAGAACATCTCCTAGTACCGGTATATTTTGATAATAACTAACTTGCTGCCCGGGGTCTTTTGATCCAGCTGCTGTTGGTGAGCTTCCTGGTTCAATTACTACTGTTAAATCAGAGTTGTCTGGATCACCAAGATTTATATCTTCTGCATTATAACTTTTAGCAGAAGAAGGAATAAATGTTGCATTAAAAGATACTGTAAGGTCAAAACCACCTAATTTATGTGCTTTAGCTGTATTATACCACCCGGCACTTAAACCGGCTCCCATTCCATTTGCATATGGTGAAAGATATGCTTCAAATATTTTTTCTGCATCATCTGAACCTGTTGATAATACCTTCCCAAGGTCTCCGAATTGAGCAAATGCAGTTGTTGTAAACAATAACATAATTGAGATTGTCAAAAGTCGTAAAAGAGAATTGTTCTTCTTCATATGTTTAAATTTTTTAAGTTATTGATTTTGTATTATTTATTTAGTTATCTTTCATATAATTAGTCTTTTTTGTTACTCGCTCCCACAAATCCCCTACACTAATCCGCTCGTGAACCTCCATCCTTTAATCCTTAATATTCAATTGCAAAGGATTAATTATTATCATCCTTTTTTTATAATTCCCTTAGATGGAGGGTTCATATGTTTAAATTTATAGGTTATTATTTAATACTATTCAATGTTATTCTATTAAGATGCAAAAAACACCATAAAGGTTTCATCTAATTCAAATATTAATGATATTAATTATCATACGATTGATAAAAATAGGAAAAGCCTTTTAAATGTTCAACAAATTTCCTTAATTGTACGCTATTATTTAAAAAATGTTTGCTTGAATCTTAACATAAAAACGTATAAGTAAATTTATATATGGCAATTAATCAACCTTTAGCTGATAGAATGAGGCCTAAAACCCTGGATGAATATATTGGCCAGAAACATTTGGTAGGAAAAAATGCAATTTTACGAAAAGCTATAGAATCTGGAAATATTCCATCATTTATACTTTGGGGACCTCCGGGTGTTGGTAAAACAACACTGGCTAAAATTATTGCCAATCAACAAAACAGGCCATTCTCCACATTAAGTGCTGTGCATTCAGGTGTTAAAGATGTTCGTGAAACGATAGCAAAAGCCAAAAAACAACAATTTTTCGATGCCCCCAATCCAATACTTTTCATTGATGAAATTCATCGTTTTAACAAATCACAACAAGATTCTCTTTTATCAGCTGTTGAGCAGGGTATAATTATTTTAATTGGAGCAACTACTGAGAATCCATCGTTTGAAGTTATTTCTCCACTCCTTTCGCGTACACAGGTTTATATTCTTAAATCCCTGGAAAAAGATGATTTAATTGAACTTTTAAACAGGGCTATAAAGGAAGATAAATATCTTAAAGAGCTAAATATTAAAATTAAAGAATATGAATCACTTCTTCGATTTTCGGGTGGTGATGCACGAAAATTATATAATATTCTTGAACTGGTAGTAAATACCGAAAAAGCTAAATCTGATAAAAAAATTACAATTACTAACGATGTTGTTATAGATATTTTACAACAAAACATAGCTACATACGATAAAAATGGAGAGCAACATTACAATATTATTTCAGCATTTATAAAATCAATACGCGGTAGCGATCCAAACGCAGCTGTTTATTGGCTTGCAAGAATGATTGAAGGCGGCGAAGACCCTAAGTTTATAGCTCGTCGTTTACTGATACTTGCATCCGAAGACATTGGATTGGCTAATCCCAATGCTTTATTACTCGCAAATAGCTGTTTCGATGCTGTAAATAAAATTGGCTGGCCCGAATCACGAATTATTTTGTCAGAAGCGACTATATATCTTGCCACATCACCTAAAAGCAACTCTGCTTACCAGGCAATAAATGATGCCCAAAATCTTGTGCGTCAAACAGGCGATTTACCTGTACCATTGCATATCAGAAATGCTCCTACCAAACTTATGAAAGATATTGGATATGGCAAAGATTATAAATATGCTCATAATTATGAAGGTAATTTTGTACAGGACAATTTTATGCCTGAAGCAATAAAACAAAATCTCATTTATAAGCCCCAGAACAACTCGAAAGAAACTGAAATATTAAAACGATTACAAAATCAATGGAAAGGAAAATATAATTATTAATTTTGTGATCAATACAATATTTATTAAATGGTACTACCACGAAATTTAATGATAAAATGATTTAATGATAAAATAATTGAATAATTGTAGAAAATTATGATAGAAAAGGAAATATTTATTAAAAATTAAAAAAAAGAAGCAAATAAAATAACAAAAACCTGACTGCCGTCAGGCAGGTAACGACAAATCCCGATAGCTATCGGAAAAAAATCCATTGTACAGAAAATAACATTTAATCATTTGCGCATTTAATCATTTCCACTAAAATAACACTAAAACCAAACAATTAAAGATCATGATAGAAAATATCCCTTTCATAAAAAACACTGATAAAAATAACTTTTTTTTGCTTGCAGGACCTTGTGTGGTTGAAAATGAAGAAAATGTATTTCAAATAGCTGAAAAGGTTATTGAGATTACCAATAAGCTGCAAATACCTTTTATTTTTAAGGCATCATTCAGAAAAGCTAACCGTTCAAGATTAGATTCTTTTACTGGTATTGGAGATATTAAAGCCTTGCGAATTCTGGAAAAAGTTCGCGAGCAATTAAAAGTTCCAATTGTAACCGACATTCATACCGAAGAAAATGCCGCGGTGGCAGCTGAATATGTTGATATTCTGCAAATACCTGCTTTTTTATGTCGACAAACAAGCTTATTGGTAGCTGCAGCCAAAACAGGGAAAATTGTCAATATAAAAAAAGGTCAGTTTTTAGCACCTGCTTCAATGAAATTTGCAATTGACAAAGTGTTAGAATCAGGAAATGAGAAGGTTATGATTACAGATCGTGGTGCAATGTTTGGTTATCAGGATTTAATCGTTGATTATCGTGGAATTCCTGAAATGCAGAAATTTGGTTATCCGGTTGTGTTAGATATTACGCATAGCTTACAACAACCTAATCAAACCTCAGGAGTTACCGGTGGAAGGCCGGATTTAATTGAAACTGTTGCACGAGCTGGTATTGCAGTTGGCGTTGATGGTATTTTTGTAGAAACGCATCCTGATCCTGCAAATGCAAAATCTGACGGAGCTAATATGCTTCATTTAAATCATTTAGAAAAATTGCTTTACAACTTAGTTGAAATACGAAAAACAATAACAAGACTATAGAAAATTAAAAGTTCCTTTTCGGAACTTTTTTTATGATAAGTATTTATTAAGCTTAATTAAAAACTGATTCAGCGAAATTGGTTTTGCAATATAGTCATCACAACCGGCATCGAAACATTTATAACTATCTTGCGGTAAAGCATAAGCAGTTTGCGCTATAATTGGGATATTTTTAGTCATTTCTTTAATGCGTTTGGTGCATTCATAACCATCCATAACAGGCATTTGTATGTCCATTAGTATAAGATCAATATTTTTATTAGTTTCAACAATCTTTAAAGCCTCTTCTCCATCTTTAGCCCATATAATATCAACATTGGTAATACTTAATGTTTCTTTAATTAAATCGAAATTTATTTTTTTATCTTCTATGATAAGTATCACTTTATTTTTCCAGTTAAATTGATTTGGTTGTGTTAAATCTTCGGAAACACTTTCATCTGAATTATAAGGTAAATTAAAGAAAAATGATGTTCCTTTCCCTGATGTTGATTCTAACAAGATATTACCATTTAATAATTCAACTAGTTTTTTTGCAACTGATAAACCAATCCCGGCACCACCATATTTTTTAGTTGTACTCTCGTCAACCTGTCTGAATCGTTCAAAAATCAGGTCATGATATTTTTCATCAATGCCAATACCAGTATCTCTAACATAAAATTGAATCTCATTTTCGTTCGGATGGATAAATCCAAATTCAACATGACCTTTTTCTGTAAATTTTATTGCATTATCAATTAATATTGAAAGTATTTGTTTAAATCGCGATGGGTCAGTATTTATAACTAAATCGTTCTCTTTGTTTTCATTAGCATAAGCTAATACAAGAGCTTCCTTATTCATTTTAACTAGTTTATCTGTATAATGATCATATAAAAACTCCAATATCGGATGAGGATTAAACTCTTTCTTCTCAACTTTTGCCTGCCCTGATTCAATAGTTGCAAAATCAACAATATCGTCGATTAAATTAGTAAGGCTATTACATCCTTCCTGAACTAAATCAATATACTCTCTTCGTTTTTGAGCTGTTAAATTATCATATGTCATCATTTGAGAATACCCGCTAATTGCATTCATCGGAGTACGCACTTCGTGTGATATATTTGCTAAAAAGTTTGATTTTAACCTGTCTGCTTCTTCAGCTTTATTTTTTGCAATTTCAAGGTTTGTCATAGTTTTTTTATGCTCTTCGATCTCATGAAGCAATTTCTTATTTGTTTCTTCAATATCTACAGTTCGTTCTTTAACTCTTATTTCAAGCTCTCCTTTTATATTATTCAGTTGTACTTCTGTTTTCATTCGTTCTTCAATTTCAGTTTGAAGTTTTCCTGATAATCCCTTTTGTGCTCTGCCAAAAAGAAACAGTGCAAAAGCAATAAGAAAAGCCAATAAGAAACTAAAAATTAATATGAGATTTTGTGTTTCTTTTTTCTTAAGTTTTGATTCCTGTAATTCTTGATCTAATTTTAAAAATTCTATCTCTTTTTTGTGCTGTGCCGTTTGAAACTGAGCTTCTAGTTCTCCAATTTGTTTGTGTTTTTCCTCGTTAAACAGAGAATCTTTTATAACCGCATACTCTTTATAATAATTAAGTGCATCAGAATATTTTCCCATCTCCTCATATACTCCTGATAATGCTTCGTAATTATAAGAGATATAATCTTTCATCGATATTTCAGTTGAAAGACCTAATCCTTTTTCAAAATATTCAATAGATCTTGAATAATTACCAATGTTTCTGTGTAGAGAACCCAGATTATAAAAAATATAAACTAAAGTTGGTTTAAAACCGATTTCTTCAAAAATAATAAGTGCTTTCTGATAATAATCCAAGGCCATATTAAAATTCTTGCATTCCTCATAAACTAAGCCAATATTACTTAATGATATTGCAATATTTTGTTTATCTTGTAGTTGCTCATAAATACTGAAGGATTTTTCATAATAATTAAGCGACTGAACAAAATTGCCCCAATTATATTGCAATACGCCAATATTTTGATAAATAGCGGCTATTCGTTCTTCATTATTTGTTTGCGTATAAATTTCTAAAGCTTTTTCATAATAATTCTGAGCAAGTGAATATTTTTGCAGATCATTATATAAAGTACCAATATCCTGATAACTTATGGCAGCTTTTTCTTTACTTCCTATTGATTCAGCTATTTCTATTGATTTTTGATAAAAAGATAAAGCCTCATCATAATGATTAATATACTGATTTGTAAGCCCTAGATTATGATACAGTTGCATGATTCGACTTGAATTACCTAATGACTGATAAAGTGAAAGCGCTTCTTTATAGTACTTTTCAGCTTTTTCAAAATAATCAGTATTAAAATAGTATTCACCCAAATAAAAAATTGCAAAGGCCTTTGAATCAGTATTATTTACAGATTCAGAAAGTTTTAATAATTCTTCCGAGTTCTGTAAAACTTCTTCCAGGTGATTAGGAAAGCTAAGTTCAATAATATTTTTATAAACAGGTATCTTTAAACCTGATTGACTTGTACTATTTAACTTTTGCTCTAATCGAAGTAATTCTGTTTTATATGAATCTTCCTGAGCATAGGAAGATAAAAAGCATATTATAATTAAAATGCTAAAAAAGCTTCTCATAACCATTAAATTATTGAATATTGAATACAAAATTTAAATATACAAAATAATTGGAGATATCAGTAGAAGGAAAACCCGAAAAGTTTAAACAATCAAATGCTTATTCAGTTTTAAAAAAAGACTTTATGGCACCAAAATAATATTCATTCCAACCTTCGATAATATTTTCATAATCTTCATCGGGTATATTTTTATGAATAAGTTCAACCTGAGTTCCTTTTTTATTGTCAAATAAATTTATTGTTACAATCGATTTTACAGATTGATCCCCAAAATACCACTCTTGAACAACTTTTTTATTATCAATAATTTCCAGATTTTTGCCGGTAATATCACCTTCCCAAAGAGAAAACTCTGTGTCAACATTAGAATCCATTATAGCCTTATAGCCTGTCCATAGTTCTATTGTAAATGGATTAGTAATTGCTGTAAATACTTCTTCAGGTTCAGCCGGGATAATATAATATTTCTTAAAATCTTTCATTAGTTAACTTCATTATATTCTCTCTAATTCAACCTCATATAATTCTTCAGAAATAGATTGATTATTTTTAAAAAAGAATAATCCACCCCAATCATGTTTTACTTTAAGATAAATTCTTACAGCTTCATTATCAATAACTATTGTACGGGTTATATACATACCAAATTTCTCAAATTCTTCAACTGTTTTACCTTTAGGATAATCTTTTTTTACCTCCGTAAACTCATCAGCGGCTTTTTTTGCCTGGTGATAGAGCTGATTTTGCCTTTTTAATTTTTCAGCTAATGCTTTTGCTTTTCGTATTTCAATATCTTTTCGTAATAGTTCTTGCTCTTCCAGTTCAGCTTGTATTTTCGCTGCTTCTTCTTCCTTTTTTCTCTCTTCAGATAAACGTTTTTCTTCTGACTTTTTAGCTAATTTCTGTTCTTCTTCCATCGCTATTCTGGCTTCTTCTTCTTTCTGTCTCTGTTCAGATTCTTCTTTCAGTTGAGTTAATTGTCGCTCATACTCTTCAGCTTCACGTTTAGCCTTTTCATCGGCAACTTTCTTAAGTGAATCGGCTTCGGCTTTTAAATATGCTTCTTTGGCAGCCCTTTGTCTAGTTATTTCTTCGGCCTCTTTTTTTGCTCTTTCCTCCGCTTCTACCCTTTGTTGTTCAGTAATACGTTCTTTTTCGAGCAATTCAGCTTGTTTTCTGGCATCCTCTTCTTGTCGGCGTTGTTCGGCTTCTTCTTGTTGTTGAGCCAATAATTGAGCTTTCCGTTCGGCTTCTAGTCTGGCCGCTTCTGCTGTTGCTTTATTTCGTGCTTCATCTTCAGCTTTAATTTTAGCTTCTAAAGCCGCTCTTTGTCTTGCTTCTTCCTCTGCTTTTTTCTTAGCTCTTTCCTCTGCTTCTACTCTTTGTTGTTCTGCTATACGTTGTTTCTCAAGCAATTCTGCTTGTTTTCTTGCTTCTTCTTCCTGACGCCTGCGTTGAGCCTCTTCTTCCTGCTGTTTTCGAATTCTTTCTTTTTCTTGCTCTTCTTGAATCTTAGCCTCTGCAGCTGCCTTTCTCCTGGCTTCTGATGCTGCTTTTTCTTCCTCAAACCTTTTCTGACGTTCAGCTTCTTCAACAGCTTTCTGAGCAGCTATCTGTTGCTGCCTTTCAGCAATTTCTTTTTGCCTTATTTCCTCTAAATGTTCTTCGTGAGCTTCTTCTAATGCTTTTTCGGCTTGCTTAACTTTATTTCTCATTTCTGTGGAATAATCCACATCATAATCAAAATCACCTATTTGTCGGTAAAACTTAATTATGCCAACAGGTTGAGAAAAAATCACTGTATTTACTCCTTCATATTGGTTGAAAAGTTCAACTGCAAAATATATTGGTGTAAAAGCTTTATTTTTAAAGTTATCGGGGACTTCGGTATTTATACTTATTTTTTTAGTTACATATCCATCTTTAGAAAATTCAAATATATAATCTTTACTAATTTCTAAATCCATCTTAAACCTCCCCGACCTGTCTGTTGATATAGATTTTATAAATTTACCATTTTCATATAGGTTTACTTCTCCTTCTTTCGCAGTACCTCCTTCTTTAAAAGATAATCTCCCTTTTATTTCAAGTACATTTTGAGAATAGATACTTTGAGTTAAAAGAATAAAAGTTAAAGTAATTGAAAGTATAAATATTTTTTTAAGTAATCCTTTTCTCATCCTTAAATAATTTTTTCTTTATAAACAGGAACTGTAAACATGAACTGTGTTCCATTTCCTTCTTTGCTTTTTACATTTATTGTGCCACCATTTTTTTCAACAAATTCTCGTGAAATAATTAAACCAAGGCCAGTACCTATTTCATCCGCAGTACCTTGTGTCGATATATGAGAGTCAATCTTGAAAATTTTTTCCAAATTTTCCTCAGGTACACCAATCCCTGTATCAGTTACAATTATTTCAATATGCTCATTAAAACTTTTAGCTTCAATGTTTATACTATCTCCGGAGTTTGTAAATTTAACCGAATTTGATATTAAATTTCTTAAAACAGTGTTAATCATATTTCTATCAATAAAAGCTAATAAACCCATTTTTATATTCATGTCTATTTTAACACCCTTTTTCTCAGCCTTTTCCTGAAAGAGATCCATATTTTCAACGGCTAGTTCAAAAATATCCACCTTTTCCGGTTTAACTTCCATCCTTCCTGTCTGTGATTTAGCCCATTTGAGTAAATCTTCGAGCAAATTATATGCGTTATTTGAAAATTTATTAATCTGCCTGATAAACTCTTTTATTTTATTTGAATCATAAGTATCGTATCGCTCGATAAGCAATTCAGATAATCCAATTACCGTGTTAAAGGGATTTTTGAGATCGTGAGCTATAATAGTAAAAAATTTGTCTTTCGTAGCATTTAACTCTTCCAGCTCCTTTTTTTGCTTATCCAGTTCGTCCCTTTGGCGTTCAATTTTAAGATTATTTTGAGTTAATTTTTCTTCTAAAATATTATTATCCCTAAGTCGCTTTATTAATGCTTTTAATACAGCTTTAGAAACTTCAATATTATCTTTAATAATTTTATAAAAATCCTCTTGATCTAAACGAAGTAAGTGAGTTGTTTCAACAGCTGTTACAGTTGCTGATCGAGCAGAAGAATCTATTAATGAATACTCACCAAAAAAATCTTTTTCTCCAAACTGAGTAAAAATATGTTCACCATCGTGAACTTTCACCTTCCCTTCTACAATAATATACATAGCATTTAGCTGATCTCCTTTATGAAAAACAGTATCGTTTTTCTCAACAAAAACATCAGTTAAAAAAGATGCCAGAAGTTTAAGAATTTTTTCATCAGACTCTGAAAAAATAATCACATCACGTAATATGTTAATTCGTTTTTCTATTTTCTTTTCAGTATCTATTCCGCTTATTTTAATTCCCATTATGCTTCTTTTGACTAAGGCTTTTTTATTACTACTATTACGGCATTTTTATTGCTTGGTTGCAATCTCGAATCATAAAACAAATATAATAATTAATTAAACAGAATATAGGATTAATATTTTAATTTGAAATAAAAAATCCAGAGTTAATACTCCGGATTCTTTACTTAATTATTTATGCTTAACCATTTGTTTTGCAATGATTTCGGTTCATAATAATCAAATAAATCGTAGGTAGGCCAGTTATCAATAGTAGCTAAACCTTTAATTACTGTTTTATTAATTTGAACAGGAAATCGGGCACCATATTTAGGCGTAGTATTGATAATAAGTACCCAACTTAATCCGTTCTGTTCTCTTTTTAAAAGTGCAGATGTTCCTGATAAGGTTCCTGTTCGCCACCAAAATCCATTATTATCTGTTCCTGTCCATCCAAATGGTCTGATCCATTTGCTTGATTTTGTCATCTCAGTTATTGATTCAGCCGACAATATATCATCTCTCATACCAAAACCATCGATAGCAACCAGAAATTTCATTAATTCAGTTGGTGATGCAACCCAACCTCCGGCAGCACCGAGTGTTTCAATAGAGTTGCCACCATAATACTTTGGAACCCTTTCGCCGGTACCAAAACTTGATAAAACTTTACGTTCTCCTTTAAGGCCATAATATTTTACTTCATTTTCATAACTATCTTCCGGAAGCGACTTACCAAGATGCATATCGTAAATTCCCAAAGGATTTAATATTTGAGTAACAATATAATCTTCGTACGAAGTATTGGATACTTTCTCAATAACCAAACCTAAAAGTGCATAACCGAAATTAGAATAAACGGATTTTTTACCGGGCGAATAATCCAATTTTCGATTTTGAATTACATATTGAACAATAATTTCAGTTTTTAAAGGAAGTTCCGCATTCATTTTCCTTGCAATAGAAAGATTTAAAAACATTGGATCGCCCTTTCTATTTGTCCAGCCGGATGTATGATTTAAAAGATTTCTAACAGTTATTCCTAACACTTTTTTGTCTTTAATCTCGAGAAACTGGCTTTCATTAAGAATTCCATTTTCGCCAAATACAGTATCGTTTAAGCTAATTTTGCCATCATCCACAAGTTTCATTATTGCAACAGATGTAATCAATTTTGATACACTTGCAATGCGAAATAAATGTTTTGGTTGAACTTTTATCTCATTATCTTTATCGGCATAACCAAAGCCTTTTGTATATATTAGTCTTTCGTCTTTAACAACAGCAACTGAGGCACCAACAATATTCCATTTTTGCATAAAGCTTTCAATCTGCTTATCTAGTCCCTGCATTGATTCATAAGCAGATAAATTATTAGTTAATCGTAATGCAATAGGCATTTTTTCTTCTGAAGGAAAAACTTTCTCAGTTGTTGTCTTGTCGGAAAAACTGATTGCTATCTCTCCAAAGAAGACTACAATAAATAATAATGTTATTCTTAATACTCGTATAAATTTCATAAAAATTGTATTCGTTCCTACTAAGGATTTGCAACTATTAAACTTTGTTTATTGTACATCTTATTTCGCAACAAATCCATAAATCAATATCCAGAAAATAAACTTCTGGATATCTGCACCTTATTAAAAATTTAACAAGAAAAACGGGTGCAAATCTAATTAATTATTTCAAACAACAATTAAATCGGGTACAAGTTTTTGACAAATAGCAAAAAACTGATGATGAGTTTATTAACAATTTTTGGAATAATTTGCAGGAAAGTATAAAAAAACCACCACTTTGAACAAAGTAGTGGTTGTTGAAAACTTTATGTTTATTTAGAAGAAAATTCCCAAAGAAGCTACGAATTGACTATTTCTTGAATCAAAATCTAATGTTTCATTGCCTATCTTAACTCCATTGGCCAATTTGCTGAGATTTCCTTCGTATTTTACATCAATTGTTAGCTTTTTACCTATATCTAAGCCTACACCAACCTGATAACCCCAGGTTGCTCCATTGAATTCTTCTTCGTAATTATCGTAATCCACTAAAACAGATTTACTATCTATTACGATACTCGCTATAGGTCCTGCTTGTATTCTGGCTGGTCCAAATTTATATCCCAGCATTATTGGAATATCTATCTGCTTAAATTCTTGCTCTTTAATTATTGGTATTTGTTCTCCTGATGCTAAAAACTCTGTTATTTCAACTTCTCCACTTGTTGAAGTAAAAAGCAATTCAGGCTGAACATATAATTTAGCAATTGTAATTCGCGAGAAAATTCCTCCTTGAAATCCAATTTTTGAATTCATACCTTTTATTGCTAATTCATCAATATCAGAAGCATCATCAATATCAATAACTTCATCAACTTTTATACTTGTTGAAGTAATACCCGCCTTAATACCAAATTTAATTTGAGCATTTGAAACAATGCTAAATGGTATTATTAATAGTGTAATTAAAATTAATCGTTTCATATCATGTTTTTTTTAGTTTATGAATCAGTATTTTCAAAAATCATTCCAGAAAATGTAAAAATAGATAATAAACTTAAATTCACTAAAAAAGGGTAAAGAAAATATTCCTTTACCCCTTATATTTATACTTTTTAACTAAGTTTATTTTAATGAACGTGTCCGTGTTCTATTTCTTCTTTTGTTGCTTCGCGAACCTCTATAATATTACCTGTAAAATGTAAATCGTCACCAGCCAACGGATGATTAAAATCAATAATAACAGATTTTTCCTTAACTTCTACTATAACACCATTAAATTTTTCACCTTCGTCATTTTGCATTGGAATAACATTACCTTCAGCTAATAATTCTTCTTCAATTTTACCTTCAACTTCGAAAGTATTTTTCGGCAAATCCATAAGCGCATCTTCACTAGCCTGACCATAGGCATCAACGCTTTTTAATGTGAACTCAAATTTTTCTCCTGCTTTTAAACCATTCAAATTTTCTTCGAACTTAGGAAGCATTGAACCAGCACCATATAAAAATACGAAAGGTTTATCTTCTTTAACTGTTTCTATAATGTCTCCTTCACTATTATCAACTCTTAACAGATAAACCAATGTAACTACTTTTTCGTTTGAAATTGTCATAAATTTTTATTTTGAATTAATATATTACCACAAAGAAAGATTTTAATTATTAGAATAACAAAAGAATATTGATTCAATGATGTTCAATTAATATCTGTTTAAGAATGAAAAATATGATATTCAGAAAAAATAGTTCAGGCTCAAAACGAAGTTATGTTATATTAATGGATAAAAATAAAAAAGCAGTAGGCCTGTAAGCCGGGTTCTGTTTCCGCGAACGGAATTCCATCATTTATCTAAGCAACCTACCCCCCGACATCGAACGAGCAGCTCTTAATTGCCGGTATACATGGTCTTGCAACCCAAAAGACAGACAGCAACCGATATCACTACCGGAACTGGTGAGCTCTTACCTCACCTTCTCACCCTTACTCCGACGAATCGGAGCGGTTATTTTCTTCTCTGTTACTATACCCTCACGAATATCTCTCCTTTCGAGAGTTTGGTACTCTGTGTTGCCCGGACTTTCCTTTCCGCCAAAACGGAACGATAGAACAACCTACTGCAGTGCAAAGTTAAAGCTTTTAAGTAGAAAAAATAAAGTTTTCTAAACGATGCTTGTTAATTTATCATTCCACCCCCTTTTATTCCCCCTCATGGTGTCCTTTCATGATATAGGTTTACACTTAGTTTAGTTTAAAAGTACTAAATTAAGCATTATGAAAAGACAAAGAAGGACATTTAGTGAATCATTTAAACGAGGAAAAGTAAAATTACTAGATGAGGGTAAATTATCAGTTCGTCATCTGAGTGATATTTATGAAGTAAGCCATACAGCTATTTACAAATGGATTAGAAAGTATTCTATTTTAGCTCAAGATGAGCGTATTGTTGTGGAAAAAATATCAGAAGCAAAAAAAACAGAAGAGCTCTATAATCAGGTTAGAGAACTAGAACAGGCACTTGGCAGAAAACAACTGGAATTAGATTATTATAGGGAAGTTGTCAAAATAGCTAGTGAAAGCACGGGCGAGGATATTGAAAAAAAGTTCAAACCCAAGCAATGAAGATGTTAGTTAAATTTGGCTATAGTGTTCGTCAAGTATGTAACATAGCTAATATTACACCGCAGGCATATTATAAACGGATTAAAAAAACTGTTAGTTACAGTATTGTATATGCTAAATTGGAAGATTTTGTAAAGAGTAATAGGGAAGTTAAATCAAGGGTTGGATTACGTACTATTTATTATAAAGAGAATTTATCATCATTGCTTGGGATTAATAAATTTGAGATAGAGATGAGTACTAGGGGGTATGCATTAAAACCATACAAGTCTTTTATAAAAACAACAGACTCTAGGGGTTTTCATCACAAGTATGAAAATAAGATTGAAGGTGCAGAAGTGAGACGTCCCAATGCGATAATTGTTGGAGATATAACTTATTATCAATGTAACGCTGGTTTATTTTACATTTTTTTGTTTACAGATTTATACACTTTAGAAATAAAAGCTGTTTACGGAAGTATACATATGCAAGGTGTAATTGCAGAAAAATGTCTTCGTCAGGTAATGGTTTATATTGGAAAAAAGAAATTCCATCACAGCCTTATTATACATACTGATGGAGGAGGACAGTATAGAAGTGATAAATATCAATACATGTTAAGATTAGCTGAAATAATTCCAAGCCAATCAAAAAGTTGTTTTGAAAATGGTTTAGCAGAAAGGATGAATGGAATAATTAAAAATGAATATTTGAATGATTATAACATAAAGGGAGAGTTTCACTTAAATCGAGTTTTAAAACGTATAGTCAAGCAGCATAATGAAGTATGGCCATCTGGCAAATTAGGTTGGCGTACTCCTTTGGAATTTGCTAAATGGGTGGTAACATTACCTGAAAAGGATAGACCTGTAGTGAAAGTAAAAAAAATAAACTAAGAAAGGTTTTTTTAGGAATGAACAATCAAAAATATTTATACCTTTAAACCTGAAAAAGGAGGAAAAGCAAAACTCATCCTCCTCTCATTTTCGATAGGTAAAGCTATCCCTTGATTGGTTGCTCCTCAGCAGAGCCAATCTCCGTTTCACTTTACAGATGTAAAGGTATGAATTGAAGTATTAATTATTAAATAGAGTTATTAACAATGAAACTTAAAAACTAAACTAAGTGACAACCATATTCATGAATGGTCAGACTTGAAACCTGAAACCTGAAACTTTAAACATTGAACTATAAATTATCCTGCCAAGATTTACGTTTATCATATTTTAATAAATCACCCAAAACGGATCCTTTAACATTTATTTGAAAAGTATAACTCTGCATATACCCTACCGGTATCCAGCTAAAAGATGCTTCCCAGCAGTGCAAATCGCGATGTAAATTTAGTGATGCATTAGAAAGTTCGTTTTCAACCAGATCATAATTTGCCCTGAAACTTATTTTCCATTTTTTTGTTAAGCTAATATTACCGGACAAGCTCATTGTTTGAGTAATTTTTTTAGAATCTTCAAAACCTGGTTTCGAATATACAAACTTATAATTTACACCTAAATTCCATGGAATATCAAAATCAACATACGTAACAATCTGGTCCTGCATATCATACATATATTGATCCTGATCACGAGAAAATCTATCTCCCTTTGGCATATCCCTTCCCGGACTCTGGGGATCTCCACTCCCTGTTTCTTTTTTTGAATTTAACTTAAAATCTAAAGAAAAATCAAAGCGTTCTAATCTTCCAATCCTTTTAAAAAAGGATTCATCTTCATAATAAAACCATTGCGACCTGTTTAATACTATTCCAGTAATTGAATCCAATGCGTAAGTATCCAAAGTCCCACCAAAATTTATACTTAGCTTATTATTAAATACGGATGTTCTTCCTCTTATTGAAATAGGCGCCCAATTAAATTCTTCGGCAAAAATGTTATAACTTGTTGATAATTTGAAACTCTCTAAAAGTTTAATTTTCTTTGTTCCGCTACCTGTTGTATCTTCATCGTTACGAACCTTCATTTCCAGGTTATTATTCAATCCGAAACTTATAGAACCACTTTGGCCGGGAGCTGCCGGCAATCTATAAATTCCATTTTCAAATATTGAATATTCCCTTAAATTTAAAGAAGTATCTGTATAATAAGTATCATAATACCCATCAACCATACTTCCTAAATCTGGTGTATATGAGATACCTGCCGAAGGTGTAATGACATGTCTGATTGCTATTACCTTGGAATCAGGGTTTTTAAACTGATACATACCATACATATTCGGTCCTACACTCAAAGAAATTGAGGGTTTAACTAAATGTGCATATTTTATAGTAGGTTGATTTATTGTATCAATATCAACATAACTATTACCTGCAGTATCAACTTTTATTTCTGATGTATATTTCACATAGTTAGGATATAATATACCAGTATACTCAAGTCTTGGACTTAAATTAAAATGGTTCAAGATTTTAAAATTAGTGCTTAACGGAATATTGTGTTGGAAACCATTTTCGAAATCCGAGAATTCTGTACCATGAAAAAGTAAGCTATCTGCGGTAGTAATTCTATTCTCTAATTTTGAACTATACTGAATTTCAATATCTTCGTACCATTTCATATCACCTGTCGGGTTTTTCCTTCTAAATGGATTTTGCCTATCCATATTAAAAGTCATAACAGGTAAAGTAAGACTAACATTATTTGTATTACTGTTCTGTGAATGTTTTAAGTTCATATTAAAACGAAATGGACTGCCTGGCCAATTCTTACCATAAGAAATATTAGATTGTTTTGTATTTGTTGCTCTTTGATCTAATGTTTTACTGTTAAACTCATCAAAAGATGAAGTACTATAATTTACACTTGCTGAAAATTTTGAGTTTGGGTTTGCTTTTGCATCCTGAGTATGAGTCCACCGAATGGCCATATTTTTTGTTTTTGAATAATCAGGCAATCCTTCTTCGCTTTTAATAAACTCGGCATAACTGAAATTAAATTTACTATCAAATTTATACCTCTTTTTATAATGAAAATTTATATCACTTCCCCACGAACCATTTGAGAAAATATCACCAGTTAATTTCAAGTCCATTTTATCGCTAATTCCAAAATAGTATCCTCCGTCCTGAAGAAAGAAACCACGTTTTTTTTCTTCACCATATTTAGGTGGCATAATACCTGATGAATATTCGCTTTGGTTCGGAAAAAAAACAAAAGGAACACCCAGAACCTTAATCGGAATATCATGCATTACCATATATGCGGGGCCTGAAATTATTTTATCATTTGGGACAACCTTAGCTTTAGACATTTTCAGGTAAAAATGCGGGTGTTCTTCGTTGTCACAAGTTGTATATTTTCCATTTTTTAAAAGCAAGCTATTATCTGCTAACTTTTTTGTTTCGGCGCTATGTAAAAATCCTTGTTCTTCTTCGGTAAATACATCTTCAATATAACCTTTTTTTGTTTTAAAATTATATTTAATTGTTCTGGCTATAAACTCATCGCTTTTTTCAATAAATTTTGGTTTCCCTAAAAGATTTCCCAGTGTATCTTCCACTCCTCTGGCAAAAACAAAATTTCTTTCCTGATCATATTCAATATAATCGGCTTCTAAAACAATATCGCCATATTCTATTTTAGCTTTTGTGTATAAAAAAACTTTCTTTGAATCACTCGATAATACAATTGAATCTGTTGCACTATAGATTACTTTGGCATCAATAAAACTATCACTTTTTTTGCTTACATCAACTGAAATTGAATCACTTATGGAAGTTGTATCTGTAGTTATGCTATTATTTTCATTATTCGAATCAATCGTTCTTCCAATTTTTTCTTTTTGGGGAAAACTTTTGATTGGAATACAAATAATCAATACAAATAAAAAAACGAAATATCTAAATTTTAAATACAATTTAATTATACTATTTTTGTGCAATTACAGTTTACTTTTTCGAGTTCCAAAACTAATTAAAATATTGTATACATTATAAAGAAGATGTCTTTTATAACGAATTTTTTTAAACAAATTAGATGCCAGTTAATAATTTTATTGTTAATTTTTCTTAATTTATGTTTAACATCTACCAGTTATGGCCAAATTGAAGAAAAATATTCCATTAAAACAGTCGTAATAGATGCAGGCCATGGCGGTAGAGATGATGGTACATCCGGAAGAAAAGCAAAAGAAAAAGACATTGCATTAGCTATTGCCCTTAAACTCGGAACATATATTGAAGAAAACCTGCCGAAAGTCAAGGTTATTTACACGAGAACAACAGATGTTTTTATTCCGCTAAATGAAAGAGCTGATATAGCAAACAGAAATAAAGCAGACTTATTCATTTCTATTCATTTAAATGGCAACAAAGACACCAGGGCATATGGTACAGAGACTTATGCTATGGGATTACATAAGACCGATGGTAATTTAGAAGTAGCAAAAATTGAAAATTCAGCTATACTGTTTGAAGAAGATTATTCGACCAAATATGAAGGATTCGACCCACATTCTGCAGAGTCATATATAATTTTTTCATTTCTTCAAAATACCTTTTTGGAGCAAAGCTTAAATTATGCGGCATTTGTCGAAAATGAATTTGAAACAAGAGTATTGAGAAAAAGCCGCGGCGTTAAACAAGCAGGGTTCCTTGTACTTTGGAAAACAACTATGCCCAGTGTACTTATTGAAGCAGGATTTTTAACTAACCCACAAGAGGAAAGATATCTTATGAGTACCGAAGGGCAAGAATACATTGCTTCAGCTATATACCGCGCATTTAAAAGTTATAAAATTGCAATTGAAGAAAAAAGTCAGTTTGTAGCAAAAATTGATTCAAATTTTCAAAACCAAAGTTCAAATCCAAAAGTTGATTTAGCTGATTCAAATACGCTTGTAAATCCTATTTCCTTTAAGGTACAAATAGCATCATCAACTAACTCAATTCCTGTTTCTTCCGATTTTTTTAAAGGATTTGAAAATATTGAAGAATATAAATTTGATGAATACTATAAATATACTATTGGTTCAACATCAGATTTTGAGAAAATTGTGAAATACAAAAAAATTGTTGAAGAAAATTTTCCGGATGCTTTTATTATTGCTATTGACGAGAATAGAAATTTAATTCCTCTTAATGAGGCTCTAAATAAGATCAAACAATAATTTTTCAAAAATGAATTATCAATGTATAAAACACACTAAATAATAGATGAACATTACACAGATTTTATATAGTAAATAAAATAACTAATTGTTACTAATAATATCAGATTAAAATTTTTATTAAGGTAAATTGAAAATATTAAAAGATGAAATTAAATAAGGAAACTAAAATTGGAATTACTGCCGCCGTTATTATTGCACTTTTTGTATGGGGATTTAATTTTTTAAAAGGGAAAAATATTTTATCAACAAACGATTCTTTTTATGCTGTTTATTCAAATATTGATGGTTTAGAAGAGGCTAACCCTGTTTTTATAAGCGGTTATAAGGTTGGAGTTGTTGAGTCGATAAAATTGCTTAAGTTTAAACGAGATAAAATTATTGTTAAATTTTCTGTTGAAGAAGATATTAACTTACCAAAAAACTCGAAAGCGATAATCCACCCTGCAACGTTAATTGCGGGTAAAGCAATTAAACTCGAATTTTCCAATTCAACAGAATATCATGCAAATGGTGATACTATTATTGGAATTTTAGAGCAAGATATAATAAGTAGCTTAAGCAATGAATTGTTGCCTGTAAAAAACAAAATAGAAGATTTGGTAGTTTCAATAGACTCTGTTCTTGCTATTTTTGATAATCAAAGAAAAGAAAACTTAAAAAACTCATTAGATAATATAAACAAAATAACTAATGAGTTAAACGAATTACTTGATTCGGAAAATTCAAAACTTGCTAAGATTTTAAGTAATGCAGAATCCATTTCCAGCAATCTTAAAGACAATAACGAGCAAATTTCAAATATATTAACAAATTTCTCGAACATCAGCAATTCAATTGAACAAGCCAATATTAAAGCAACTATTTTAAATGCCAATAAAACTTTAGCTGAGTTTAGTCAGATTGCAAGTAAAATAAATAATGGAGAAGGTACAATTGGAATGTTAATCAATAATGATTCTTTGTATATTAACCTAAATAATCTTGCAGCAGATTTGGATAGTTTAATTATTGATTTAAATGAAAATCCGAATCGTTATGTTCATTTTTCATTGTTTGGAAAAAAAGACAAGAAATAAAAGACAAAACAGTCTTCTATTTGCTTAGACTAAATCTAAATTTCATTTTTTTGACGAATATTCATTTCAAAAATCTTTTTGATAAAACTTTTGTTTAGTTAATTTTAATTAAACGATTAGTTAACAAAACCTTAACACGCAAAAAGTTCATTGCTCTGATTATCTGATATTTAACAAAAATAAAAAAAGTTTTTAAAATTAAAAGTCTGATACAAAAACCCATATATATTTATTCAAAAAAACAACACATTTTAATTTTTTTTTTCCTTTTTTTTTAAACAAATTTGTTAAGGCAATTAAAAAAGTAGTGGAAAATTTTAAATGTTTATAAGTTAAATGGATACTAAAAACTATCATGAAATTTGGAGCAATTGCTTAAGAATTATCAAAGACAATGTACCTTCAATTAGTTTCCGAACATGGTTTGAACCTATTGTTCCAATTAAATTAGAAGGAAATGTATTAACTATTCAAGTCCCAAGTCCTTTCTTTTATGAATATCTTGAAGAACAATATATAGATATTCTAAGAAAAACACTTCGTAAAGAATTAGGCGACGATGCCAAATTAGAGTATAGTGTTGTTATGGAAAACAGCGTGTATTCAAATAATAAACCATTTACTGTAAAATTTCCAACAAACTACAAAACAGAATTAAAAAACAAACCTGTTACTGTACCCATTAGCTCTGAAGAAAAGTCAATAAAAAATCCATTTGTAATTCCTGGAATAAAAAAGTTACATGTTGATCCCAGATTAAATCCTGATAATAGCTTTAATAATTTTGTTGAAGGTGAATGTAACAGACTTGCAAGATCTGCAGGAGATGCTGTTGGTGATAACCCGGGAGGAACTGCTTTTAATCCGCTATTTTTATATGGTGATTCTGGTTTAGGTAAGACTCATTTATCACAAGCTATTGGAATTAAAGTAAAAGAACAATTTCCGGAAAAAACAGTTCTTTATGTTAATGCAAATAAATTCCAAACTCAATTTGTTGAATCAGTAAGAAATAATAACAGAAACGATTTCTTACACTTTTATCAAATGATAGATGTTTTAATTATTGATGATGTTCATGAATTTGCAGGAAAAGAAAAAACACAGGATATATTCTTCCACATATTTAATCAATTACACCAATCGGGAAAACAATTAATTTTAACATCTGATAAAGCACCTGTTGAAATGCAAGGAATGGAGCAACGCTTGCTTTCAAGATTTAAATGGGGTTTATCAGCTGACTTACAAGCTCCGGATTATGAAACTCGAAGCGCAATATTACGTCAGAAGATATATCATGACGGTATTGATATGCCAGATGAAGTAATTGAATACATTGCATCACACATTACAACAAATATTAGAGAATTAGAAGGTGCCTTAATATCATTATTGGCTCAATCAACCTTAAATAAAAAAGAGATTACCCTGGAATTAGCCAAGCAAATGATCGACAGATTAGTAAAAAATTCAAAGAAAGAAATTTCTATTGATTATATCCAAAAAGTTGTCTGCGATTATTTCAGTTTGACTCCTGATTTATTACAATCAAAAACACGCAAGCGAGAAATTGTTCAGGCACGCCAAATAGCAATGTATTTTTCTAAATCTATGACCAAATCATCTTTAGCTTCTATTGGGGCTATGATAGGTGGGAAAGATCACGCTACTGTACTGCATGCCTGTAAAACAGTAAATAATTTAATGGACACAGACAAACGTTTTAAAAGTCAGATAGAATCAATTGAAAAAAAGTTGAAAGTTTAAGTTAGTAAAAGGCTCTTTTTTAAGGGCCTTTTTTATTACCACCTATCCTTTGCAAAATACATTAACACTAGAATAATTTTTGTTTTTCACTTCAATTATACCTTTAAAAAGAAAATTATTAAGTAAAATAAAATCTGCACAGAACAACTATCTAAAGTCTGTTACAAATCATGATGTTAAATAAATTTTTATAATTTTACTTCTTATAAATCATTTATTACACTTTGAAAATTAAAAATTATATAAAATCCATTTTAATTTTTCTTCTATTCATTCTTATAGGACTTCAATATTCATGTCGTGAAAAATCTAATAACAATAATAGGCCTTTCAGGATTCAGTTATTTGCGGCTGGAGGGACAATGCTTCCTGGCAATGAGATTTGTGATTCATTTATATCTCAAAATAACATTGAAATAGAAAAAAACTTTGCCGCATCTGGAACACTTGCACGACAAATTAAAGCAGGTGCCGAAGCTGATATTTACATTTCATCCAATAAACAGTGGATTGATTTTTTATGTGATAATGAATTATTAATTGAAAATTCTGTTTCGGAATTAGCAAAAAATAAACTTGTTGTAATCTGTCCAAAGAATAAAGAAGTTAATCTTGATTTTACTAAAGAATTCAATATAAAATCAGCCATAACAGATAAAATTTCAATGGGTGATCCGAAATATGTTCCTGTTGGGAAATATGCAAAACAAGCACTTGATTCTCTGGACTGGTATAATCAAATACGTACTAATATTATTTTAGCAAAAGATGTTACATCAGTTTTACATTATGTTATATTAGGTGAATGCGATTGGGGAATTGTATATTATTCTGAAGCCATAAAATCAGACAAAGTAAAAATTGTTTATGAGGTTCCACAAGAATTATATGATCCTATTATTTTTTATATTGCACTCTTAAATGAAAATTATAATGTTCAGGAGTTATATCATTATTTTAAAAGCGAAACAACCAAAGAAATTTTGAATAAATACGGATTCACTACTGACAATTTATAATCTAAGATGTTTAGTTCAGAAGAAATATCAGTAATTTTTTTGACCTTAAAGGTTGCACTAACAAGCACTTTACTAACATTGCCTTTAGCGATTTGGTTAGGCTGGATTCTTGCCAGAAAAAACTTTGCAGGTAAATTTCTGGTAGAAGGATTAGTAAATATTCCTTTAGTTGCTCCACCTGTTGTAACGGGTTATTTATTATTAATCATATTAGGCAAAAATGGGATTATTGGCCATTGGCTTTATGAAACTATGGGTATAAAACTGGCATTCAATTTTGCAGCATTGATTATTGCTTCGGTTGTAGTTTCGCTTCCATTAGCAGTGCGAAATATAAAATCGGCTTTCGAGTTGGTTGACCCTAATTATGAGAAAGCATCCAGTTCGTTGGGAGCATCAAAAACAGGAACATTTTTCAGGGTTTATTTACCACTGGCTTTCCCTGGAATTTTAAGTGGTGCTGTCTTAGCTTTTGCACGTAGCCTGGGAGAATTTGGTGCTACGATTTCATTTGCAGGAAATATATTGGGAAAAACACAAACTATTGCCTTAAATGTATATTCCAATATGCAAATTCCGGGCAAAGAAATGCAAGTAACCCGGCTTGTTATCATTTCAGTAATTATTTCACTTTTGGCTATTATTGCATCGGAATATCTTAATAAAAAGAAAAAATATTTTGTACGATGATTATCAGATTCGAATCGGTTGAACATAAATTGGGGAATAATCATTTTCATTATGATTTCCAAACAGATAGCTCAATAACCGGAGTTTTCGGCCCTTCAGGCGCAGGTAAAACTACTTTATTCAATTTGTTATCAGGAGTTGACACACCCAAAAAAGGCAAAATAAAGCTTGATTCTGAGATTTTAGTTGATATAGAACAAGACCATATAATACAAGGTAAAAATCGAAACATTGGCTATGTTTTCCAGGAAAATTACCTGTTTCCACATCTTTCTGTAAAAAAGAATTTATTGTATAGCAAACCTTATATAAAAAATAAAACACAATATATTTCATTTGAAGATATTGTAAGTCTTTTGGATATTGTTCCTTTGCTTAATAAAAAGCCAAGGCAGCTTTCAGGTGGCGAGCGACAAAGGGTTGCTATTGGAAGAGCCTTACTCTCCCAACCCAGATTACTTTTACTCGACGAACCATTCTCGAACGTTGACTGTTCTAAAAGAAAGCAAATTATTTCGTATTTGCTCAGAATAAATAATCATTTTCAAATTCCAATGGTTATAATAAGTCATCATTTAGAAGATATTTTGAAGTTAACTCGCAAAATTATAATTATTGAAAATGGAAAATCAACAGCTTCAGGCGATGTTTTTACCATAATAAAAAATGGTGAAAAACCGGAATTGGTTCGACCCAAGAAATTTCAAAACACTTTTGAAGTTGCATTTAAAAGTTTTAATCAAACGGAAAATATTTACAATCTTCTATTAAATCAAATTATTGAAGTTAAAGTCTCAAATCATTCCAGGCTTTTGAATGCAGGTATTAAACAAGGAACAAGAATTCAACTAAGCCTCAGGCCTATTGATGTTGCACTGAGCCTTGAAAAACAAAAAGGGACAACAATACAAAATCAATTGAAAGGAACCATAAAACAAATTATTCATAATTATGAAGCTGTTTTTTGTGTTGTAGATTGCGGATTTGAATTATTTGTGGAAATATCGCAAGGAATAATAAATAATTTATACCTGCACGAAGGACAAGAAATCTACTGCCAGATTAAAGCTAACGATTTTGATGTGGTTCATGTTTATGATAAAATCAAAACGAGAGAAAATAAAACTGAATTAATCCGGAAACACTCTGAATCTACTGAATTAACTATAAATTAGAAAAATCTGAAATTTATTAACTTTTTATTATGATAACATTCATTCTAAATAATAAATTAGTCCAAACTGAAAATCACCAGGGAACTACCCTGCTCGATTTTATTCGTTACGAAATGAATTTACCGGGAACAAAGATTGGTTGTAGAGAAGGCGATTGCGGTGCCTGTACGGTTTTGGAAGGAATAATCAAAAATAATAAAGTAAAATACAAAAGCATTGTTTCTTGTTTAACTCCTATTGGGAATGCACATGGTAAGCATATTGTAACAATCGAAGGAATAAATATGAAAGAGCTGACTCCGGTTCAGAACGCTTTTGTTGATCATGCAGCCACACAATGTGGCTTCTGTACTCCAGGCTTTGTAATGTCGCTTACCGGGCACAGCCTTTCTGAAGCATCATCTGATAAAGAAAAAGCTATAGCTTCAATTAGTGGAAATATATGCCGCTGTACTGGCTATAAATCAATCGAAAAAGCTGCTGAAAGTATTTCTGAATTGTTAAAAGTAAAAGATATTAATGATCCAATAAAGTGGTTAGTCGATAATGAACATTTACCAGAATATTTTCTTGAAATAGGAAAGAGATTGAATGAAATCGAAAAGAATCAACTTGAAACATCTGAAAATGCACAGATTATTGGTGGTGGAACTGATTTAATGGTTCAAAAACCAGAAGAAATCGCAGAAACAAATATCAACTTATTTTACGACAGAAAAGACCTGAAAGGAATAAGAAAAGTAAAAGAATCAATTATTATCGGTTCTGCTTCCAACGCTAATGAAATAATGGAATCACCTGTGATGCAGGAATATTTTCCGGATATAAAATCATATTTCAAACTTATCTCGTCGGAACAAATCCGTAATATGGGAACTATTGCAGGAAATTTTGTTAATGCTTCACCAATAGGTGATTTAAGCATCTTCTTTCTGGCTTTAAATGCTGACATCATATTAAAAGAATCAAATAGTACACGAAGGTTACCTCTAAAAGATTTCTTTTTAGATTATAAAAAACTGAATCTTCAAAAAAACGAATACATTGAATCAGTTATTATTCCAATTCCACAAAATGAATTTTATTTCAATTTCGAAAAAGTTAGTAAACGAACACATTTAGATATTGCCAGCGTAAATACAGCAATCTATTTACAATTAAAAGATGATATGATCGAAGCCTGTACTATTTCTGCTGGCGGTGTAAGTGCTGTACCAAAATATTTAAATAAGACATCAGCTTATTTGATTGGTAAAAAAATTACTAATGGAACAATTATTAAAGCAAATGAAATAATTCAGGAGGAGATATCTCCTATTAGTGATATTCGGGGAAGTACAGAATATAAAAGATTGTTGTTGCGACAATTACTTTTTGCACATTTCATAAAATTATTCCCTGATAATATTTCCCTAAATGAATTATTAAGCTAAACTGACGATTACTATGAAAAATATTGACTCAAAAAATCACGTTACAGGCAAATCTGTTTATGTTGATGATATTCCTGTTCAAACAGGAACATTATTTGGAGCTGTTTTTAGTTCACCCAAAGCACATGGTAAAATAATTAACCTTAATTTATCAGAAGCAGAATCATTAGAAGGAGTTGAAAAAATATTTACATATAAAGATATTCCAGGTAAAAACCAGATTGGTGGTATAATAGAAGATGAGGCCTTGTTTGCTGAAGACGAAGTTGATTTTATAGGGCAACCGGTTGCATTTATTGTTGCTAAAAATGAAAATATTGCCAGAAAAGCAGTAAAACTTATCAAAATTGATATTGAAGAATTGGAAGTTATTACTGCCCCCAGAGAAGCTCAAGAAAAAGGACATTTATTGACACCTTCAAGAACTTTTAAAATGGGCGATGTTACCAAGGAATGGTCAAAATGCGATTATATTTTTGAAGGAAAAGTCGAAAATGGAGGGCAAGAACATTTATATATCGAAACACAAGGCTCTTATGCCTATCCGATAGATAATGAAAGTATAAAAATTCATTCATCAACCCAGGGAGCCACCTTGGTTCAAAAAATTGCTGCTCAGATACTCGGATTATCAATGCATCGAATTGAAGTTGATGTAGCACGATTGGGTGGAGCTTTTGGAGGAAAAGAGGATCAGGCAACGGCATACGCTTGTATGGCTGCATTAGCTGCATACTTATTACAAAAACCTGTTAAAATTGCCTTGCATCGCTTAGACGATATGCAGATGACAGGAAAACGCCATCCTTACAGTTCTGATTTTAAAATTGGCTTAAACAAAGATTACAAGATTATTGCTTTCAAAACTACAATGTACCAGAATGGCGGTGCTGCAAATGACTTATCACCGGCTATTATGGAACGTACTTTATTTCATACTACAAATGTATATTTTATTCCAAACACTGAAGTTACCGTTTACAGTTGCAAAACCAATCTTCCGACAAACACAGCATTCAGAGGTTTTGGAGCACCTCAAGGAATGTTTGTAATCGAATCGGCAATTGCTAAAGCAGCATGTCAGTTAAACATTCCAACAAGTAAAATTCAGAAGAAAAATTTTATTAAAGAAAATGATGAATTTCAATACGGTCAAATAGCTGAAAGTGCAAATATTGATCATTGCTACAAAACGGCTGACAAGACCTATCATATTGAACAGATTGAGCAAGAAATCCAGGAGTTTAATTCAAAGAATACGAATTATAAAAAGGGAATGGCTGTTATGCCAATATGTTTTGGAATTTCATTCACCAAAACTCCAATGAATCAAGCCAGAGCCTTAGTTCATATATATCAGGACGGTAGTCTTGGAATAAGTACCGGAGCTATAGAAATGGGACAAAGCGTAAATACAAAAATGATTCAGGTTGCAGCATCCGTTTTTTCAATTAAACCTGAAAAAATAAAAATTGAATCAACCAATACTACACGTGTTGCCAATACATCGCCTACTGCTGCAAGTTCAGGAGCCGATTTAAATGGGAATGCTTTACGAATTGCCTGTAATACTCTTCTTGAAAGATTAAAAGGAACAGCAGCAAAAATGTTATCTTGTGATATTTCAGAAGTACGAATCAAGAATGAAACTGTTTTACGTAATAATAAAAAAACTGATATACTTTGGGAACAATTGATAAAAACAGCATTTTTAGACCGTGTTTGTCTCACAGAAAATGGACATTATATAACACCAATTATTCATTTCGATAAAGCCAAAGAGAAAGGCCATCCATTTGCATACCATGTTTATGGAATAGCTATAATAACAGTTACTTTAGACTGTATTCGCGGCACCTACGAATTCGATGATGTAAAAATAGTTCATGACTTCGGGAACAGCATGAATACAATTATTGACAATGGACAAATCGAAGGTGCAGTAGTACAAGGAATTGGTTGGATGACAATGGAAGAAATTTCTTTCGGAAAAAACGGGAAATTATTATCAAACAGTTTATCTACTTATAAAGTACCGGATATTTATTCTGTTCCTAAAAATATTGATATTACAGCTTTAAAAACTGAAGGGCCAGAATTAGCATTATTAAGATCGAAAGCTATTGGCGAACCTCCATTCATGTATGGAATTGGAGCCTACTTTGCATTAGCTAAAGCAATAAACGCGTTCAATCCAAATTATAAAATTGATTTTGATGCACCATTAACTCCTGAAAAGGTTTTGATGAGATTGTATCAAAAATAAATTCCAAATTTCGGATTTCAAGTTTCAAATTAACATGAAATTTGAAATCTGAAACTAGAAATTGAAGTACTTTTTATATTCTTCCAAGGTATTAATATTCACCAAAATCTTTTCATCATCAACCTGTACTTTCTTTTTGGGATATTTATTCAGATATTCTTTAAAATGTATTTGATTCTCTACTGTTGCAATTACATCCTTAATTATTTTCTCTGAAAGTAAAATCGGATGTCCTCCTTTTCCATCAAATTCAGGGCTTATATAATCTACCTTGTCGGTGTTTCTTAATAATTCATTTAATACTTCATGATTTACAAAAGGATTATCGACATTATGAACAAAAACAGGTAAAACTTCTGACATACTCTTTGCTCCTGTTTTTAAAGAATAAAACCGATGCCATTCAGGATGATTATTAATTACAATTTTTACATTACCCGAAAATTGAATTTTATTTTCTGTCAAAAAGCTGTTTCCTGTTCCATTCACAACAATAAGAATTTCTTCACATCCAAAACTTTCATATTCGTTTACAATCTGTTCAATAAAAATTTTGGTTTCATTATATCTTAATGCCAGTTTTGGAAGTCCCATCCGTGATGATTTTCCGGCAGCGAGAATAATTGCAGAAAAATCTTTTTCTATTTTATTATTTTGCTTCATATTTTTTCTGAAATTGATCATAAATATAGAAGAAATTAAAGAATCTCAGCTGTTTTATATAAATTTGTTACTCGTTGCTAGTTACTTGTTTTTGCTCATAACTCGAAACTAAAAACTTAATTTAACAAAAGATTAAAGTAAAAAGATAAATGTAGCAAGGAAGAAATACCAATATACGAGTAAACTATTTTACCAATTTACCTTTAAATTTGGAATTTGAAACACAATAACCATGTCAGACAAGTTTTATCCCATATCTATAAAGCAATTATTGCAAATTATTTTAAAAGAATATAATAATAGCCAAAGTATTTTTGGCATTCCTGAAGAATTATTCTTTAATCCTGTAAAAAACAATCTTTTTAAGGTAGAACAGTTCAATCAAAACATTGATTCTCCGCTTGGTGTTGCTGCCGGCCCGCATTCTCAAATGGCACAAAATATTATTGGAGCGTGGCTGATGGGTGCTCGTTATATTGAATTAAAAACCATACAAACACTGGATGAGCTTGAAATTGCAAAGCCCTGTATTGACATGCAGGATGAAGGTTATAATTGTGAATGGTCGCAGGAATTAAAAATAAAAGAAAGCTTTAACGAATACCTTAATGCATGGATTATTATACATATTCTGAATAATAAATTTGGATGGAACAAAGAAATTGGTACTATTTTTAATATGAGTGTCGGTTATAACCTTGAAGGAATTCTACAGGATAATATTCAGTGGTTTTTTAGTAAAATGAATAATTCTTCTTTGGAACTGAAAGAAAAGATAAATGAAATTCAGGAAATTTATCCTGACATTGATTCCATTGAGATTCCTGCTCAATTATCAAATAATATTACCTTATCAACCATGCACGGCTGTCCGGCAAATGAAATCGAAGACATTGCCAAATATCTATTGGAAGAAAAGAATCTGCATACTTATGTGAAATTGAATCCAACATTACTGGGATCATATCTATTAAGAGAAATTCTGAATGATACATTAAACTTTAGAACAGAAGTTCCTGATATTGCCTTTGAACATGATTTAAAATATCAGGATGCTTTAATAATTATTCGATCCTTACAGAAAACAGCAAAGCAAAAAAATCTACATTTTGGATTAAAACTTACTAATACGTTAGAATCAATAAATAACAAATCAGTGTTTGGCTCCGGTGTAGATATGATGTATATGAGTGGCCGTGCTCTACATCCTATTTCAATTCATGTCGCTAAGAAATTACAGAATGAATTCAGTGGAGAATTACAATTGTCATTCTCAGCCGGAGCCGATACTTTCAATATTTCCAATATTCTTTCTTGCGGATTTAAAACAGTAACAGTATGTTCCGATATATTAAAACCAGGCGGCTACATGCGGTTGAATCAGTATTTTGAAGAACTAATAAATGATTTTAAAACTCAAAATGCAAGCAATATACAGGAATTTGTAAAAAATTCAGGAGCTGGTAAAAGCCTGAAAGATGCTGCTTTGAAAAACCTGAATAAATATGCAGAGAAAGTTCTTGATTCAAAGCAATACAAAAGAAATTACATAAAAGATCCTGATATTAAGACTGATCGGAATTTGGGTTATTTTGATTGTATTTCCGCACCTTGTAAAGACACCTGTGCTACAAATCAGGATATTCCTGATTACATGTATTATACTTCCACTAATCAGTTTGATAAAGCTTATGAAGTAATTTTAAAGACTAATCCTTTTCCGGCAATTACCGGAATGGTTTGCGATCATTTGTGCCAAAATAAATGTACTCGTGTTAATTATGATGATTCCCTGCTGATTCGTGAAGTAAAACGCTTTATTTCGGAACAAGATGAAGTAAAATTAAATCCTGAAAATAAAAATAATTTCAAGATTGCCATTATTGGAGCAGGTCCATCGGGTTTATCATGTGCTTATTATCTTGCCCTTGCAGGTTTTTCAATTGATATTTTTGAAGCAAACTCCAAAGCCGGAGGAATGGTTCAGTATGCTATTCCCGGTTTTAGATTAACTGATGAAGCTATTGAAAAAGATTTTAAACGTGTTACCGATCTTGGTGTTCAAATTCATTATAACAGCAAAGTTGATCAAAACAAGTTTCAATCATTAAAAGAAAATTACAACTATTTATTTATCGGTACAGGAGCGCAACTCTCTGCTCCTTTCCAACTGGATGGAATAGAATCAGAGGGAGTTGTTGATTCGCTGGATTTCCTTTTTAAAGCTAAAAAAAGTGAAAAATCCGGAATTGGGAAGAATGTGGTTATTATTGGCGGTGGTAACACAGCTATGGATGCTGCAAGAACGGCCTGGCGATTAGTTGGTGAAGATGGCAAAGTAACCATTGTTTACAGACGTACTATAAATGAAATGCCCGCTGATCAGGGAGAAATAAAAGCTGTCTTAGAAGAAAATATGGAAATTATTGAACTGGCAGGGCCTGAAAAAGTAATAAACGAAAATGGACAGGTTAAAGCATTGCTTTGCAGTAAAATGGAATTAAAAGAAACAGATTCATCAGGCAGGCCAAGGCCTGTAAAAATTGAAGAGTCAGAGTTTGAAATTCCGTGCGATACCATTATTCCGGCAATTGGTCAAAGTCTGGATATTGATTTTATAAAGAAAGAGTTATTAAAAGCAGATACAAGTGATTATCAAATACAAATTGAAAATATATTTATTGGTGGTGATGCCTTGCGTGGTGCTGCAACTGCAATTAAAGCCATTGGAGATGGAAGAAAAGCAGCTGAACAAATTATTAAAAAAGCAGAAATTGATTTTAGCATTCCAAAACCTGCCAATGGAAAAAACTTAAGCAAAAAAGAACTAATGCTAAAAAAAGCAAGCAGAAAGTTTGCTCCTGAACTAAAAGAACTGGGTATAAATGATCGTAAAAATTTAAAACTGGTAAGCAAAACACTGGATCGGGAAACCATTATAAATGAAGCTGAACGTTGCTTGTATTGTGATGAAATTTGTAATATATGTACAACGGTTTGCCCTAATTTTGCCAATTATTCTTATGAGATTGAACCTGTAAATTATCATCTTCAGAAAGCTATTCAACTTGGAAATGGAGAAATTGAAATCCAAAACGAAAGAATTTTTGAAGTTAAACAGAAGTATCAAATATTAAATATTGCTAATTTCTGTAATGAATGTGGGAATTGTAATACATTCTGCCCGACCAATAGCGCACCATACAAAGAGAAACCCAAGTTTTGGTTAACTAAATCGTCATTTGATATGGCAGAAGAAGGTTTTTATCTTGAAAACACTAAAAATGCGAAAACTCTTATTTACAAACAAAATGGTAAAACTGTATCACTTTTAGAAAATCAAACTGAGTACATTTTTACATCAGAAGAAGGAACTGCAAGATTAGATAAAAATGATTTTTCAATTTTGGAAATTAAATTTAGTTCAAAATCTATTAAAGAAATGAACTTTGAACTTGCAGCAGAAATGAGCATTTTATTAAAATCTGCTAATAATTTGGTTTTTAGATAGTTTTACTTTACAACTTTAATATCTGTATAAATATTAGTTATAGAATTTTTAGATTAATTAATGTCAGGTAAATGTCGTGTTAATGTAGTTGGATTGTAACATGGATTTATCAGATATTTGCTTAAAAGAAAATAATAAAACCTATAATACAATTTAAAAATGAATACAGGACAAAGAATTAAAGAATTGCGAATTAAAAAAGGGATGACTCAAGAAGAGCTTGCTGAAAAAACTGAGCTTAGTGTTCGCACCATACAACGCATTGAAAATAGCGAAGTTGATCCTAGATCATTTACTTTGCAGTCAATAGCATCAGCATTAGATGTTGATTATAATGAATTAAATATTATGGATGATATTGAGTTTGAAAAAAATACTCAAACAGAAAATACAATTTGGTTAGCACTTTTGCACCTTAGTGGCTTATTTATTATGCTTTTCCCTCCAATTATTATCTGGGTTTGGAAAAAGAACACGATCAAAGATATAGATTCGCATGCAGTAGATGTAATTAATTTTCAACTTAGTATGTTAATATATATGATCCCTGCAGGTTTGGGCTCAGCAGAAAATTAGGGTGGAGTTATAAATATTTTCTATTTTTACTTTATGGAAATAGAATCAATATTGCAATATTTATTACCTAAAGAGATCCAGCTTTATTTTGATTTTGTCAATATTAAAGAAGATACCAATAATCGTTTATTGTTGTATTTGGATGAGAAACCAATAAAACCTTCTGAACATTCCGATAAAGAATTAGTTTCGAAAGGATTTGATGAAGCTGTACACATTCAAGATTTCCCAATAAGAGAGAAAGCAGTTTACTTTATAATAAGACGTCGCAAATGGATAGATAAACAAACAGGGAAGGTCTATATGACTAATTGGAATTTAACAGCAAACGGCACAAGTTACACAAAAGAGTTTGCTGCTTTTTTAAAAGAAATATTTAGATAATTTTCCAATTAGTAGTAATAGTTTAGAAAAACATTATCATATAAATGGGACTTATTTCGGCCGGCAGTATAAAGAACATTTAAGTGATTATCAAGAATGGGATCAAAAAGAACATGCAAAAGAATGGATGCTTTTTCCTGATAATATAGGTGCTCAATTAAGCATAGACGAAACAAGCTTATCTAATGGTGAGTTATATACTGTTTTAACAAATAAAGCAGGCAAAGGCAGAAAAGGGACAATAGTTGCTATGATAGAAGGAACTGGTAGCGATCAAATCATAGAAGTTATTGAACGTATACCAAAAAAACTTAGAGCAACAGTAAAAGAAATTACATTAGATATGGCTGGTTCCATGAGTAAAGTTGTTGTAAAATGTTTTCCAAATGCTACAAAAGTTATTGATCGTTTTCATGTTCAGAAATTAGCTTATGATGCCGTTCAAGAAATACGTATCGCACATCGTTGGAATGCTATAAATGAAGAAACTAATGCAATAGAAAATGCAAAATCTGATAACATAAAATATATACCAAAGGTATTTCAAAATGGAGATACACGAAAACAATTATTAGCCCGTAGCAGATATTTGCTCTTTAAATCACAAGAGAAATGGACAGAGAAACAAAAAGTACGAGCTAAAATATTATTTATAGAATACCCTGATATCAAAGAAGCTTACAATCTAACTCATTCATTAAGAATGATATTCTCTCATACTAAAACAAAAGGTGTTGCATATACAAAACTTGCTCAATGGTTCAATACTATAACAGAATCAGGGTTCAAATCGTTTAATACTATATCTGCCACAATTTATTCTCATTATCCGGAAATTCTTAACTTTTTTGATAATCGAAGCACAAATGCTTCTGCAGAATCTTTTAATGCTAAAATAAAAGCTTTCAGAGCGACACAAAGAGGTGTGACAGATATATCTTTTTTCCTTTTTAGACTTGCTAAAATTTATGCCTAAGCCACCCTAATTTTCTGCTGAGCCCAGGTTTGCTTGTTCTTTTGCTTATAGGACTACCAATTGTAATATTTCTTGGAATATTTAGCACAGTAGTTATTATAATGAATACTATAAAAGTTCTTAATAATCAACCATATAAATATCGCTGGAGTATAACAATTTTAAAATAAAAAGATTGATAGCAATAAATATGACAAAAAGGAAAAGATTTGATATATACCTGTATAGTGGATTATTCCAAATCAAGTATTATCAAAATATTTTCTTTGATAATAACAATCAAATCCGCAGGTAAATCACCTACTTTTTTTATTAATCGATTATTATCTATTGCCCGAATCTGGTCAAGCATAATATCACAGTTTTTATTGACATTTGCAACCCCCTTTTTTATATGAACTCTTAAAATATTAGAATCTTTTTTAACATTTGTCGTTATCGGGCAAATTATTGTAGAAGGGTGCGGAATTTTATTTAACAAATTTGTCTGTATAGTAAGAACAAGCCTTGTTTTACCTGTTTCTGTCCCAATTTGCGGATTCAAATCTGCAATCCATATTTCAAATTGTTTAATCGGCATAATCAATCTCCTCGAAATCTTTAAGTACAGAAATTGAATCTTTTTTAACTAATTCTGATTCCATTTTCAGCCTTTTTTCAATAATCAACCGCTTTTGAAATTTATTGTAATATTCAATTGCCTCGTTGATATATCTATTTCTGGGTTTTTTAATTCTGGAAAGAATCTTCTCAGTTTCTCTAAAGATTAAATCATCTATTTTTAATGATACAGTTTTCATAATATATTTATTTTATATCACAAAGGTATATCATTTTAGTATATCTTTCAAGTAAATTATAAATTATTTTTAATCAGTCTTTGTATATAATACAACATTCAAAAAAATATTTTTCACAACTTAAAATTCTGTTTTACTTTAGTTTCTGACATTACAAAAGAACTGTAAAACTGGGTAATATTGCCAATTATAGAAAATTTATTGGTAATAAATTGATGAAAATCATCCATATCATTACAATAAACTTTTAAAAGAAAATCTGAACTACCGGAAATATAGTAGGATTCCATAACTTCATCCAGCTTTTGCATTTGAGCTTCAAATTCCTCAATTGCTTCTTTAGTATGCTTATTCAGCGATACAGAAACATAAACAATCAGCTCCTTTCCTATCATTTTAGGATCAACCAATGTGATATACTGTTTAATATATCCATTCTTTTCAAGTTTTTTTATCCGCTCATGAATCGGGGTTGTAGATAAATGCAATTTTTCGGAAAGTTCGCGAATAGTAATTCTGCTATTGGTTTGCAGGATATTCAATAACTTCTTATCTATTTCATCAATCGTTTTCATCATAGTCTATTTTTCTGTTCCTATAAATGTAATATATTGCAAATATAATATATTCCTGTTAATAAATCAATTTATAGTATATTTTACCATTCTTTTATTTTGTTAAAGAAGATATTTATATTTTTCGTAAATTGCAAAGCATATTAATCTGATATTACAATAATGATTCCTATAATTGATAAAGTAACCAATGAGAAAGCATTAAAAAATGCTGTGAAACGATACAAAGAAAACGGAATAATTCTTCCAACTTTTGAACAACAAAGAAATCCGGAATTAATTCCTGATAAAATTAAAGATCAACTAAAAAACATAGGTTTATGGGAAATAAATCCTTTAAATCTTTTCAGAATTACCTGGAAAAACGAGCCAAAAGAAAAAGGCGGTTTGTTTGGAAATGTGAACTATATAGAATTACCAAAAGAGCTTACAGGTGTTAAAGCAAGAATTGTTTTACTGATAGGAAAATGGTTTCCAACCGGATCGCATAAAGTTGGAGCCGCTTATGGTTGCTTAGCACCAAGAATTACAACCGGTGAATTTGATCCAAGTTATCATAAAGCAGTTTGGCCATCAACAGGAAATTATTGCCGCGGTGGAGCATTTGATTCAAAATTAATGGGTACAGAATCTGTATCAATTTTACCGGAAGAAATGAGTGAAGAACGCTTTACCTGGTTACGCGATATAATTGGCTCTGAAGTTATTGCTACTCCCGGATGTGAATCAAACGTAAAAGAAATCTACGATAAATGTTGGGAAATCAGAAGAACCCGCCCTGATTGTGTAATATTCAATCAGTTCGATGAGTTTGGAAATGCTGCCTGGCACTACAATACAACAGGTAAAGCAATCGAAGAAGTTTACAATCTGGTAAAAAAAGAAAAAAGTAATTTAGCAGCTTATATTTCTGCAACAGGATCAGCTGGAACAATTGCTGCCGGAGATTATCTGAGAACTATTACTCCGCATTTAAAAGTTGTTGCATCAGAAGCTTTACAGTGCCCTACCCTTTTAATGAATGGATTTGGCGGACATAGAATTGAAGGTATAGGCGACAAACATGTACCATGGATTCATAATGTTAAAAATACGGATGTTGTAACAGCAATTGACGATGAAGATTGTATGAGAATTCTTCGTTTATTCAATGAGAAAGAAGGTCATAAATATTTAAAATCGATTGGAATTGATCAGGAAATCATTGATAATCTTCATTTAATCGGAGTATCCGGTATTGGTAATTTACTATCATCAATAAAAATAGCAAAATATTACGAAATGACTGAAGATGATGTAGTTATTACCATTGCTACTGATTCAGCAGATATGTATCAATCAAGAATTGCCGAACTGGAAGCAAAACGAGGTGAATACAACCAAATTCAGGCGGTTAAAGATTTTGAAAAATGTATGCTTGGTTGTACCATCGATTATACTAAAGAGCTAAATTATTACGATAAAAAAGCTATTCATAATCTGAAATATTTTACATGGATTGAACAACAAGAAAAAGAAGTTGAAGATTTGAATCAGTTATGGAATGATAGAGAAATCTGGGATAAACAATTTAATCAGTTAAATCGATGGGATGAATTAATTAATGAGTTTAACGAAAGAACCGGATTATTATAAGAACGTGAGTACAATAAAACTATGATAATGCAAAAGGTGTCCCGTATGTAGCTACTAATTACCTGAATTAACTCAATACAAAAACTTATTCAATAAGTAAAATCACAGGTATACCAAACCTTTATATGTAACTACTGAGACACCTTTATTTTGTTTAACACCTAAATTATTTTTGAATGAATTAAACAAAAATAGTTAAATTAGCAGTAGTTCAAATACTATGGAACATAATTACACTACTCAAAAATTCATTTATGAGTGTACCGATTGTGGAAAACAATTCGGTTCAGATAAAACCTTATATCTCTGTCCCAATTGCAGCAAGGAAAATAATGATTCTTCTCCACCAAAAGGTATTCTTAGAATTGTTTATAACTTTTCTGAAATTTTACAGAAAAATTTTCTGTTCAGTGATTTTAAAAAGAATATTTTTCTCGACTTGTTGCCAATCGACAAAATTGAAAGTCTTCCAAAATTGAAAGTCGGAAACACTCCTTTATATGAATTTGACAAATTGGATAATAAAGATTTACCTTTTCACTTATTTCTAAAAGATGATTCTCAAAATCCCACTTTTTCGTTTAAAGACAGGGCGTCGGCCATAGTTTCGGCTTATGCCAAAGAAAAAGGTTTTGAAACTATTGTTACAGCATCAACAGGAAATGCAGGCTCATCGCTGGCAGGACTCTGTGCTGCCCAAAACCAAAATGCAATTATAATGGTTCCTGAGTTGGCTCCAATTGCAAAACTAACTCAGATTATGATGTACGGAGCAACCATTGTACCTGTAAAAGGAACTTACGATGATGCATTTGACTTAAGTATAAAAGCAAGCAAAGAGTTTGGCTGGTACAACAGAAATACTGCTTATAATCCATTAACTATTGAAGGTAAGAAAACAGTTTCTTTTGAAATCTTTGATCAAATGAATGAATCTATTCCTGACAGAATTTTTGTTCCCGTTGGCGATGGTGTAATTATTTCGGGAGTTTACAAGGGTTTTGAAGATCTTTTAAATCTTAAGTTTATTGATAAAATTCCAACTATTATAGCAGTTCAATCCGAAGGCAGCGATAATCTGGTAAGAAATCTGAATAATAAAGAATTTGAAATAAAAGCAAGCAATACAATCGCTGACTCTATATCGGTTGATATTCCCAGAAATTTCAATCTTACTAAACAGTTTATCCAAAAATATAATGGTGAGTATTTAACAGTTTCTGATGATGCTATTCTTGAAGCATCAGCCATATTATCCCGAAATACAGGAATATTTGCCGAGCCTGCAGCAGCCACAGCATTTGCTGGTTTATTGAGTTATTATATGGGAAACAAACTTGACAAAAGCTCCAAAAATGTTGTACTTTTAACCGGAAGCGGACTAAAAGATCTTAATTCGGTACAAAAACTACTGAACATACCTGAATCTATTCATCCGACTATTGAAAATCTGAAAAAACTAATTCAATGATTACCTATACTTTAAACGGAGTAAAAGAATCTTATTCGGGAGATCCTGAAAAAACCTTATTAAAACATTTAAGGCTCGACAAACATATCACTTCCGTTAAAGATGGCTGTTCTGGTCAGGCCGCCTGTGGAGCATGTACTGTAGAGGTTGACGGAAAAGCTAAACTATCTTGTGTAATCAAAATGAAGACTTTGAACGGAACTGAGATTTTTACACCGGAAGGTTTCTCTGAATATGTAAAAGACACTATTGCTAAGGCATTTGTAAACAAAGGAGCAGTACAATGCGGATTTTGTACTCCCGGATTTATAAGTCGTACCAAAGTTTTATTGCAGGATAATCCGAATCCCAGTATAGAAGAAATCCAAAAAGCCATACAACCACATATTTGTCGTTGTACCGGATACAAAAAAATTGAAAAAGCAATTAGATATGCAGGAGAAGCTATACGTGAGAATAAAAAATTAGAAATAACAAAAACATCAGGTAAAATTGGTGTTTCGCATCCAAAATACGATGCTTACAGAACAGCTATTGGTGAACGTGATTTTGTTGATGATATGCATTTTGAAGGGATGCTATTTGCCGCTTTAAAGTTTAGTGATCACCCAAAAGCGAAAGTTTTAAAAATTGACATTTCTGAAGCTGAAAAACTTCCCGAAGTTCATAGAGTATTTACGGCAAAAGATATACCCGGAGAAAAGAAAGTAGGTTTGATTCTTCAGGATTGGAATGTAATGATTGGAGAAGATGAAACAACACATTACATTGGTGATGTAATTGCAGGAGTTGTTGCCGATTCGGATGATATTGCCCGAGATGCTGTTAAACTGATTAAAGTAGATTATGAAGTATATAAACCTGTAACTGATGTTTTCAAAGCTATTGATGGTGAACGTGTTCATCCTGAAAAACCAAATAACTTTGATACAACCCAATTTACGATTGGTAATGCCGATAAAGCATTAAAAAACTCAAAATTCACATCTAAGGGTCGTTATGAAACACAGCGCGTTGAGCATGCTTTTTTGGAAAAAGAAGCTGCCATCGCAAGGCCTGATAGAAAAGATGGTTTGGAACTTTTTAGTCAGAGTCAGGGAGTTTATGAAGATCGCCGACAAGTTGCTATGATTTTAGGCTTACCTGAAGAAAAAGTTCGTGTTACACTTGTTCCTAATGGCGGTGGTTTTGGAGGAAAAGAAGATTTAAGTGTTCAGGGACATACATCACTTTTTGCGTATCTTTTAAAAAAGACTGTAAAACTAACATTAACACGAGAAGAATCAATCCGATTGCATCCCAAGCGCCATCCTGTATTTATGGATATTGAAATTGGAGCAGATGAAAACGGGAAATTAACTTCTTTAAAACTCAAAGCTGTTGGTGATACCGGAGCCTATGCATCAGTAGGCATGAAAGTTCTTGAACGTGTTGCCGGACATGCTTCTGCAGGATATTTCATTCCTGAAATTGATATTGAAGCAAAAACGGTTTATACCAATAATATTCCTTGCGGAGCTATGCGCGGATTTGGCGCAAACCAGGTAGCTTTTGCCGTTGAAAGCTGTATTGATGATATTTGCGAAAAAGGAGGTTTTGATCGCTGGCAATTCAGATATGACAATGCATTGGTTGATGGATTAAAAACTTCAACCGGACAGAAAGTTTTTGGAGTTGGTATTCGTGCTTGTTTAGATGCTGTGAAAGAAGATTTTAATAATGCAAAATTTGCGGGTTTATCCTGTGCCATTAAAAACTCCGGTGTTGGTAACGGAATGGTTGATGAATCGAAAGTAATTATTGATATTATTTCTGAAAATCATATTCTATTGCAACACGGATGGACAGAAATGGGTCAGGGAGTTCATAACATGGCTTTACAAACCCTATGTGAAGAAACTTCTGTTTCACCTGAAATTATTGAAGTTATTGTTGATACAGAAGCACAGATAAAAACAGGAATGACAACTTCCTCCCGTGCAACTGCTTTAGTTGGACTTGCTGTCATAAATGCCGCTAAAGCTTTGAAAGAAGATTTAAAAACAAAATCATTAAAAGAATTAGCCGGTAAATCATATAAAGGACAATATGTTTGCGACTGGACAACCAAGCCAGAAACAGATGTTGATGAGCAAATTACACATTATTCATATGGTTATGCAGCTCAGGTTTGTATTTTAGATGATAATGGAAAAATCTCAAAAATGATTGCTGCACATGATGGCGGTAAAATAATGAATCCAATGTTGTTCGAAGGCCAGGTTGAAGGCGGTGTTCACATGGGCTTAGGATATGCATTAACAGAATCACTTCCTATGAAAGACGGTTTTTTAGTAAGTGATAAGATGAGAGATTTAAAGATTTTAAGAGCTCATGAAACTCCCGAAATAGTTGTTAAAATGATTGAAGTAAAAGATCCTATTGGGCCATATGGTGCTAAAGGTATAGGTGAAATAGGAATGGTTCCGACAGCAGCAGCAGTTGCTTGTGCTTTCAATAAATTTGATGGTAAGAAAAGATTTAAATTACCATTACAAAGAAATTAATTTTATTAGTTTTATTAATTGTATAATTTCACCCCTAACGGGGTTATGTTTATTATTATTATTTGTTTTTACCGACATTTCAGCCCTCAGGGCTTAACAATTCTGAAATTAAACATAGCAACGCCAGAGGCGTGATATATCGGTAAAAACTAATCTTCAACCAAAACAAAAATGCCGTAGGCATGACATATAAAAAGATTAGTAATTAATTAAACAATTCAGATAACCATGTCTATTCTACTAAAAAACGCTATTTATATCGACTGGAAAACCTTAGAATTCAGAAATACAAATATTCAAGTTGAAAAAGGAATTTCCGGTAAAATAAAATTCATTGATAATATTAATAATATAAACAATACAGATCAAACTATTGATTGTAGAGGGAAACTGGTTACTAAATCTTTTGCAGTCGGACATCATCATGTATATTCAGCTTTAGCACGTGGAATGGGGGCTCCGAAAAAAAATCCTGAAAACTTTTATGAAATCCTGCAATACATCTGGTGGACATTAGACAAATGCTTGGATAAAGATATGATTGAAGCAAGTGCTTTAACCACAGCTATGGCATGCGCCAAAGCTGGTTCAACTTTTGTTATTGATCATCATGCATCACCAAATTTCATTGAAGGTTCATTGGATATAATCGCAAAAGCATTTGATAAAGTAGGTATTAGTCATTTATTATGTTATGAAATTACTGACCGAGACGGTTTAGACAAGGCTGAAAAAGGAATTTCAGAAACAGAAAATTATTTAAAATCGAATCAGGGGCTGGTAGGTTTGCATGCTTCATTCACGGTTGGTGACGAAACTATGATAAAAGCTGCTGATTTAATGAGTAAATACAATTCAGGTTTCCATATTCATGTGGCAGAAGACCTTTATGATCAAAGACATTGTCAGGATAATTATAATAAACGAGTAATTGAACGCTTAAACGATTATGGAGTTTTAGATTCTTCGAAAACTATTCTTGGACACTGTTTACATATTGATGATAATGAACGGAGTATCATAAAAAATTCAAAATCGTTTGTTGTCCAGAATATGGAAAGTAATTTAAATAATAAAGTTGGCTATTTTAATGCCAAAGGATTAGGTGATAATATACTACTTGGGACAGATGGAATGCATAGCGATATGTTACAAAGCGCAAAAGCAGCTTTCTTTGTTGGGCAAGGTTTTGATACTATTGATTATCCGTCAGCATATGATCGTTTCAGAAAAGTGCATGATTATATCGAAATAAACAAATTTGATGGCGACGGAGAAAACAATCTGGTCATTCTGGATTATGACTCTCCTACCGAAATCAATCAAAATAATTTTTTGGGACATTTCATTTTTGGGATCAATTCGAATCATATAAATGATGTTATTTCCAATGGGAAAATCATTGTAAAAGACCGTAAAATTCAAAATGTAAACGAATCTGAAATTTTAGCATTCTCAAAAGAACAATCCTTAAGACTCTGGAAAAAAAATGCAAGCCTAAATCAAGATAAAAGACAAAAGGAAAAAGAAAAAGGGGAAAATGAAACTATAACTTTATTCTTCTTTAAATCCCCCTTTTTACTTTTATCTTTGTACTTTAAACTTTTTTCTTGAATATTATGGAAACAAACATATTACAATGGATAGGTTATACGGCTTCAGTTATCATTGCTCTATCCATGACAATGAATTCCATTGTAAAATTCAGATGGATAAATTTAGCAGGAGCCATAACATTTTCAACATATGGTTTTCTTATTGGAGCTTTGCCTGTTGGATTTCTTAATGGCTTTATTGTTACTGTCGATATTTATTATCTGTTTACGATTTACACAAAAAAGGAAATCTTTGAAACTCTGGAAGTAAGAGCCGGTAATAAATATTTACTACGATTCTTAGAATTTCATAACAAAGAAATACAAAAGTTTTTTCCCGGTTTTACGTACCAACCCGAAATAAACACCATAAGTTTTTTTATCCTCAGAAATACAGCTGTTGCAGGACTTTTTCTGGCACACAGAGAAGATAACAATATTCTAAAAGTCGGACTGGATTATGTAATTCCCGAATACCGTGATTTTAAAAACGGAAGATATATCTATCTTCGTTTAAGAAGAAAATTTATTGATGATGGTTTCAATACTGTAATGGCTACCGGTAAAAGTGAGAAATATTCTAAATATCTAAAGAAATTAGGATTTACAGAAAATCAGGATGGAATGTTTGTCAAGGTTTTGGATAAAACTAAATAACAAATTGTCATTCCTGCGCAGGCAGGAACTTTTCTCATGACCAAAGGGAATAATCTATTTAGAGATTTAATTACAGATTCCTGTCCCTATAGCTATCGGGATGCCCGGAATGACAAGCAGCATTTTATACTACAAAAGAATTAGTACATTTACACATGAGCATTTTAATCAAAAACGGTACTATTGTTACTTCAAATCGAACTTTCAGTTCTGATATTTATATTTCCAATAATAAAATTGTCCAAATGGTAATTCATTAAATATCTATGAGTCTATTGATAAAACAATTGATGCCAAAGGTTTCTATATTTTTCCCGGAGGAATAGATCCTCATGTTCATATGCACCTTCCAACACCTGCAGGTTATTCATCGGATGATTTTAAATCGGGAAGCAAAGCAGCGCTTTTTGGCGGAACCACTACCCTAATAGATTTTGTTACTCCACAAAAAGGCCAAACCTTAATTGATGCTTTAAACCAAAGAAAAACGGAAACTGAAAATTCCATTTGCGATTATTCTTTTCATGTTAGTCCCGTTGAATGGACGAATACAACAGAGCAAGAAATTAAGGAGTGTGTAAAAGCCGGAATAACTTCTTTTAAGGTTTATATGGCTTATAAAGATAGCATTGGCTTAAATGATGATGACATTTTTAAAGTAATGCAAGTTGTCGGAAAAGCAGGAGGCATTGTAACATTACATTGTGAAACAGGAGATAAAATTGATGAGCTGAGAAATGAACTTGCCGGGAATGGGAATTTAAGTCCTGAATTTCATCCTGTTTCACGACCAACACACACCGAATCAGAAGCTGTTAAAAATGCTATTGAAATGGCTAAAAAAGCCAGTTGCTCAATATATATTGTTCATACATCCACTGGAGATTCAATTAAATATATAGAAGAAGCTCAAAAAGCAGGACAAAAGGTTTATTCCGAAACTTGTCCACAGTACTTGTTATTAGATGACTCTAAATATACAGGCGAATTTGAAGACACTGCTCCTTTTGTTATAAGTCCGCCTTTGCGTAAAAAAGAAGATCAGGAAGTGCTTTGGGAATCAATAAAAAAGGGTGTTGTTAAAACAGTTGGTACAGATCATTGTCCATTTACATTAGAACAAAAGAAAACAGGGATTACTGATTTTAGAAAAATTCCAAACGGTGCAAGTGGTGTTGAACACAGGATGATATTGCTTTACACCTATGGTGTTTTACAAAACAGAATCACCTTGAATCAGTTTATTGATATTACTGCAACAAATGCAGCAAAGATATTTGGTTTATATCCACAAAAAGGTGAAATAGCAATAGGTTCAGATGCTGATTTAGTTATCTGGAATCCTGAAAAAGAAAATACTATTTCAGTCGAAAATCATCATCAAAATTGCGATTTGGAAATTTATGAAGGAATCAAAACCAAAGGAACTACGGAATTTGTTATTTTAAATGGAGAGATTGTTGTTGAAAATGGAGAATTAGTTTTAGAAAATAAAGGTAGGTTTTTAGAAAGATCTGTATATAATTAAAAAGAGAGATCTGCTTGTGTGGTAACCTTCATATGAAATAAACGAATAATTACACCCTATAACCACTTGTCATTATCAGGAGGTTGGCATTCATAAAATACAATTGAATTAATAAAATGGAAAAGAGAAATAGTGTATTTATTGCAACAAGTCTAGATGGCTATATTGCGGATAAAAATGGAGGAATCGACTGGCTTCATTCAATCCCAAATCCTGATAATATAGACATGGGTTATGGTGAATTTATATCACAAATAGATGCGCTTGTCATGGGGCGCACAACTTTCGAAACAATTTGTGGTTTTGATATGGATTGGCCTTATGAAAAACCACTATTTGTATTAAGTAATACTTTAAAGGAAATACCTAAAGATTATAAAGATAAAGCCTACCTTATTAAGGGAACTTTAACTGAGATATTAGAACAAATCCATCAAAAAGGTTGTCATCGACTTTACATTGATGGCGGTACAACAATTCAAGAATTTTTAAAGGAAGATTTAATTGACAACTTGGTAATTACAACCATTCCAATTTTGTTAGGTGTGGCGGTACTCCATTGTTTTCAGAACTACCAAATGAGCTGGAATTTGAATGCATTGAATCAAAAGTGTATTTAAATAAGATTGTGCAAAGTCTTTTTAAAAGAATTAAAAATAATAAAAATGCTAACAATGTCTATAAATTGTAAGCCTAGCCAACCAAACGGTTTCTAGGTTTTTAGTCAAAACGATAATGAATCTCTAAATTCTTTTATCCATATTTAATTCCCGGCCAACCATTTTTTGAATTCGGAAACTTTCGGTTTACTTATTAGTACCTCTTTTAAAAGAGCAGGATTAAGCTCCAGCTTGAGTTTTCGATGAAAATATGTAAGTGCCGATTTAATAGATGTACGAGAAACTATGAATTGCCGGTTTGCTCTGAAAAAATCTTCAGGATTTATTTTTTTATTGATTTTATCTAAGGATAGATCAATCGTATATTTATCATTTTTATGTGTAATACAATAAACTATTTCATCTTCTAAATAAAAATAAGAGATATCCTCAACCGTAATTGGAATAATCTTATCCCTAAAATAAACAAGGAAACTTTTCTTATACTTTTTTTGCTCTCCCAAGTGTAATTCATGTATAATCTTCAATAAGTTTTCGTTATCAGTAACTTCATCTCTTTTATATATAGATTCATATTTATCTAAAGCAGATATCAATGAATCTTTTTCAATAGGTTTCATTAGGTAATCAATGCTATTTACTTTAAATGCTTGGAGGGCATATTCATCATAAGCAGTAGTAAATATGATAGGAAAATCAACTGGAGTTCTTTCAAAAATCTCAAACGAATGGCCATCGGCAATTCGAATATCAAAGAAACCTAAATCGGGCTTTGGATTAGTCATTATCCATTCAACAGCATCTTTTATTGTTTCTAAAATAGCTAATATCTCAATTTCTGGTTCAATTTCATACAAAATATCGCAAAGATTTTGAGCTACTCCATATTCATCTTCTATGATTAAAACTCTCATATTAAAGGTAAAGATACACTAAAAATTAGTTCATCTTTCTCAATAACAACACCCTTTTGTGCTAATAATCGATAGCGATTCGTTAAATTTTTAAGACCAATTCCAAAGCTGTCTGCTGTATCTTTCTTTTGCAGATTATTCTCCACGCAAATCATATTTCCTTTGATAAATATTTTTACTGACAAGGGAGAAGCCTGTGTTATGACATTGTGCTGAATGGCGTTTTCTATAAGCAATTGCAATGACATTGGCGGAATTTTTGATTGATTTAAAATATCAGAAACATCAATTTTAATCATCAATTTTTTACCGAAGCGTTTTTTCAATAAAAAAATATACGATTGAATAAAATCAAGTTCTTCTTTCAGGCTCACTAAATCTTGTTGTCCACTTGATAAAGAATAATGATATATTTTCGACATATCCTGAATAAACTCAAGGCCTACTTCTTTGTTCTCATTTCGAACAATTGTACTTAAAGAACTTAATGTATTGAAAAAGAAATGAGGACTGATTTGATCTTTTAAAGCAGCCAGTTCAGCAATTGTTTTATCTTCTCTCAATTTAATATTCTCTAATTCCGATGTTTTAACTTTCCCTAATAATAATAAAAAATAAGCTTCTGCAATAGCCATCAATGCCACAGCGATATTAGCAAAAATAAAATAGTCAGTAGACATGGGTCTTCTAAAATCAAAATAGAAACCAAAAACTGTATATTCTATTATCACAATTAGTGAGTAAATAAATATATTAATAAGAATTATTAGAAATGTTTTAGAGGATTTAGAATAGCCAAAGTTTACAACTTTTTCCTTCCATGAAAAATTTAATAAAGCTAAAATGGAAAAAGTAAGAAATTGAAAAATAGAAGTATAAACCAGGAAATATACCCGAATCATTCCTTTATCGGGCATCTCCCTAAATCTTGATGATTCGAGCATTTCCTTAACATGTCCAAAACTTCTAATATTAAATAATATGGTAACTATTATTGCAGAAACAATAATTATCCAAAAAGAATATTTCTTTATTTTATCCATGCTTTAAATTTATTTTGCTGCTATTTTCATTTTAAAAGTAAGCATTATTAGTCTACCAATTGTATTACTAGTTTGCTGCATAAGATAATTGGCTTCGCTTACCTGCTTAATATTCTGACTTTTATCTAATAAATCTGATCCGCTAAGTGTTAAACTTGCTTTCTCTCCTCTCATAAAATAATAACTTAATCGTACACTTACAAGTGGAATACTTATTGACTCATCAAAACTTTCCGAGTTATAATCTACCATATTGGCCTTTGTCTCTATACTAAATTTTTTGCTTGGCGTAAATCGCAACTCTCCAAAATAGCTTGTATTATAATAAATATTATTCATTGATTCGGCAATAGAATACTCTGAGTCGGTTAAACTAATAGATCCTCCAATAAGTACATTCCACTTTTCTTTTCGTCTGTTCTCGAAACTTAATTTTAAGGAATGTGTAAAATTAGTATTAATATTATCAATTAAATTTACAATACTAATTCCTTTACTCCATGATTCATGCCAGTTAGCATTTAAATTCACACCCAGTTTTCTGATTGGGGTTGAAAAATAAATAACAGAATTGAGATTATAATTATATGGTACATTAACTGGAGTAATCAACCTAGTAAAATCAGCATTTGTAGTTTGCTCTATCCCAATTTTATTCATTGTGTAGCTACCACCAACACGTGCAAAGAATGAAGTAAAAGAAAACTGATCAAATATGGACCAATTCAAATTTAAACTATGTCTAACTTCAGGAATAAGTTCAGAGTTACCCTCATACCAGGATAAAGGATTAATTGTGTTTGTAACTGGCAACAGTTGGCTTACTGAAGGCATATTAACACTGGAAGAATAACGTAGTCTTAGCCATTTCCCTTTATTGTATTGACTTGAATAACTAAAACTTGGAAGGAAATTAAAATAAGATTTAGATCTATGGTCAACTCCTCCTAAATTCTTCTCTAGCTGATCAAATCCTACACCTAAAGTTAAATTAATTTGCGATTTAGAAGTATTTCTACTAATAGATACTCCGGGGCGAACAAAGCTTGCATTAGTATTAAAATTAGCGCCAACTGAATCAACAATTGTATTATCCAAATTATTTCCATGGATACGATCTAGCGTCTCGTTTGTCATTCCAACATTAACATTAACATTTAAATACCAAAACTTTTTTATTTGTTGTACTAAGGTTGGATTTGCCGATAATGTTAATTTTTCTGTATCATTATTTTGATATTGATCTAAATAATCAGTAGAATCAGGAAAACCAAATATTGTTGTTATATTTTCCCAGGCATTATCTTCAGAATCTTTCTCGTATAAACCATAAATATTCGTTTTTATATGTGTTTTACCGCTATTAAACTTAGCAATATAAACCGCCTTTGCAATTGCATTAATATCGTATGTATAAATATGAGATTCATTACTCAAACTACTAATATTAATCCCATCAACACTTGTTAGTGTATTTCCCTGACTTAATAAATCATTAGATGCAATTTCAACATCTCCATCAAGTGTAAGTTTATGGTTTTTGTTAAAATTATGACGAACACCAAAATTGATTGTATGTGGTGCGTCATTTTCATCCTCCTCAAGCTCTAGATCTTGATCGTAGTTTCCAATATCCGAAAAATTCTGAGTTAATCTTACTTGTTCTAATATGGTATTCGTTGATCTTCCCAAATAGCTTACAAAGTATCTGTTAATTTTGGAAGCATTATAGGAAAGATTTAAACCACCTGCACCTGTTGTATTTAAACCATTTACTTGTTGTCCAAAATTACCATGTTTTCTTCCAGAATATCCAAATTCATTAACATTGTTATACATTCCTAAAACCGCTGTTTGCAATTTACTTGAAAACCTGTATATGTTTGCTGATACATTATAATGAGACTGATCTCCATTTTCACCTCCAACTCCACCGCCAAGTTTCACATCTCCAAAATATCCTCTTTTATTATCTTCATTCAATAAAAGATTTATTGTTCTATCACGGTCACCGTCATCAATACCCATAAATTCAGCTTCTTCCGATTTTTTGTCATAAACCTGAACTTTTGCTACTGCATTAGCAGGCAAGTTTTTAGTGGCTACTTTGATATCGTTCCCAAAAAACTCTTTTCCATCAACTAATATTTTTGTAACATCCTCGCCTAAAGCTTTTACATTGCCAGTTTCATCAACTTCAATACCAGGAATCTTCTTTAATAGATCTTCAACAACTGCATCGGGTGTAGTTATGAATGCTTTTGCATTAAATTCTACCGTGTCGCTTTTAAAGGCTATTGGGACATATTCTCCAATAACTATAACTTCTTCTATTGAGGATGGCTTCATTATTTTATCACCAAGATCATATCCTTTCGGTGATGGAATAGTAATATTTTCATATACGATTTCCGTTCCTACAAATGAAAATTGCATAATATAATTACCATTCTTAATGCTTTTGATCTGATAAATTCCTTTATTGTTGGTAACACCAAAAAATCTTAATGTTGAATCTCCAGGATTTAACATTGTTACCGTCGCATATGGCAAAGATTCGCCAGCTTCATTAATTAATCTGCCCTTTATCGAATTTTGAGAAAAGCCTAATGATGATAGGCCTATAGTTAGTATTAATATAAATAGTTGCTTTTTCATTATCTATGTTCTCCTGGTCTACCACCTTGTCCTCTTCTTCTAGGATTCTCTTTAAATTCTTTTATTTTTTCTTCAAGGATTTTATCAAACTCTTCTTGACTAACCTTGCTTCCATCTTTTGGCTTTGCTACGTCCACTTTTTGTGGTACAGTTAAATCAACCGCAGTCGCTAAGAAAATAGTTTCTCCATTTTTTTCAACAGCTAAAACTAATCCAGGTAAACCTGTATACCGATCTGGGCCAATTGATATAGGAATTTGTGGTGTAAACCAAACTTTTACTTCTTGATTTTCAGTATTCAATTCAGCATTCATACACACATAATCTAGAATCATTTTTCTTTCAGTACCTATTTTCCACGCTTTACTGTCAATCTCCGATTCTATAATAAAGTTTCGGGTCATAAGTTCCAATAGCTCAATTTTTTTATTCTTTTCAATATTATAATATACCTGTATTAATTTTGCATTTGGAGGTGACGTCATACTCATAATATGCATAGCTCTTTGCACACCTGGATCTAGTGCTTCTTGTTCTGCATCATTTTCTTTATATAAAGCCTTATTATCTAAAAAATTAAGTATATAAGAAAAATTCCCTTCGTCTGGAACAGAAGCCATAAAATCCTTCCATCGTTGACTATCTCTTCCAGTACCCTGTCTGTTAGAGAAATCAAACTTTGTGGTTTGCTTATATTTCACTGTTCCGCTTACAGTTTCTTGAGCAGATAAATCTTTACCAAACATTGCTAATAGGATAACAATAATTGTAAAAATTAAAAAGTTTATTTTCTTCATCTTTTAAAAATTTTAGTTCAGGGCAACAAATATAAAAGAAGTATGTATTCTTTTTTTAGAAAAAAATGCGAAGCGGACATATTAAAAGCTGAAATGGTCGGGAATAATCATTTATACTTTAATGGAAATAACAATTTCACATTCTGTCATTAATTACTTTGTTCATGAAGATAAACGTTAATGACGAAATGAAATGAAGATCAGGAATCTCAAACTAAATAGATTCCCGCGTTATTCGTTTCACTCTTGAGAAAAGTTCGCGGGAATGACAAATATATTTAGTTTAACTTTCATCAACCCTACCACCCACCTTTATAAAAGGGGAAATTAAGTGATAATTGATTATTTTTACATTAGTTTAATCTTACAATATTATGGAAACAAACATACTTCAGTGGATAGGTTATGCTGCTTCAGTAATCATTGCGTTATCCATGACAATGAATTCCATTGTAAAATTCAGATGGATAAATTTAGCGGGAGCCATAACTTTTTCAACATATGGTTTTCTTATTGGTGCTTTACCAGTTGGATTTCTTAATGGCTTTATTGTTATTGTTGATGTTTACTATCTTTTTACTATTTATTCAAAAAAGGAAATATTCGAAACACTTGAAATCAGAGCAGATAATAAATATCTGTTGCGTTTTCTTAAATTTCATAACAAAGAAATACAAAAGTTCTTTCCTGGATTTACTTATGTACCCGAAATGAACACCATAAGTTTTTTTATTCTGAGAAACACAGCTGTTGCAGGTTTATTTCTTGCACACAGAGAAGATAACAACGTGCTAAAAGTAGGACTCGATTATGTTGTACCGGAATACCGTGATTTTAAAAATGGCCGGTTTATTTATCTTCGTTTAAGAAGAAAATTTATTGATGACAGATTTGATATTGTAAAAGCTTCCGGTAGAAGCGTAAAATATTCTAAATATCTAAAGAAATTAGGATTTACAGAAAATCAGGATGGAATGTTTGTTAAGGTTTTAGATAAAACAAAATAACAATGTGTCATTTCTGCGCAGGCAGGAATCTATGACATCATATAAAAGATTCCGGAACTTCGTCCGGAATGACATATAGCTGCTTATTATAGTCTCAAAAGAATTAGTAAATTTACATATGAACATTTTAATAAAAAATGGAGCCATTGTAACTTCAAAGAAGTCATTTAACTCTGATATTTATATTTCGAATGGTAAAATAGTTCAAATTAAGGAATTGTTAAACATTCTCGAACCAATAGATAAAACCATTGATGCAAAAGGATTTTATATTTTCCCCGGAGGAATAGATCCTCATGTTCATATGCACCTTCCAACACCTGCAGGTTATTCATCGGATGATTTTAAATCGGGAAGTAAAGCAGCGCTTTTTGGCGGAACCACTACCCTAATAGATTTTGTTACTCCACAAAAAGGCCAAACCTTAATTGATGCTTTAAACCAAAGAAAAACGGAAGCTGAAAATTCCATTTGCGATTATTCTTTTCATGTTAGTCCGGTTGAATGGACAAAAAATACTGAACAAGAAATTACGGATTGTATAAAAGCCGGAATAACTTCTTTTAAAGTTTATATGGCTTATAAAGATAGCATTGGCTTAAATGATGATGATATTTTTAAAGTAATGCAAGTTGTCGGCAAAGCAGGAGGCATTGTAACATTACATTGTGAATTGGGAGATAATATAGATGAGTTAAGAAACGCACTTGCAGAAAAAGGCAAATTAAGCCCTGAATTTCATCCTGTTTCAAGACCGGATTATACAGAATCAGAAGCAGTAAAAAAAGCAATTGAGTTGGCTAAAAAAGCTGCTTGTACGATATATATTGTTCATACTTCTGCAGGAAAATCGGTTAAATATATCGAAGAAGCTCAAAAAGCCGGACAACAGGTTTATTCCGAAACTTGTCCGCAATATTTAATTCTGGATGATACGAAATACATTGGTGATTTTGAAGATACTTCTAAGCTTGTTATGAGTCCGCCATTACGCAAAAGGGAAGATCAGAATATTCTTTGGGAATCAATAAATAAAGGAATTGTAAAAACTATTGGAACAGATCATTGTCCATTTACATTAGAACAAAAGAAAAATGGAATTGATGATTTTAGAAAAATTCCAAACGGTGCAGGTGGTGTTGAACACAGGATAACATTGCTTTACACCTATGGTGTTTTACAAAATAGAATCACTTTGAATCAGTTTATTGATATTACATCAACACAAGCTGCAAAGATATTTGGTTTACATCCACAAAAAGGTGAAATAGCTGTAGGTTCAGATGCTGATTTAGTTATCTGGAATCCTGAAAAAGAAAATACTATTTCAGTCGAAAATCATCATCAAAATTGCGATTTGGAAATTTACGAAGGAATCAAAACCAAAGGAACTACGGAATTTGTTATTTTAAATGGAGAAATAGTTATTGAAAAAGGTGAATTAGTTTCAGATAGAAAAGGTCAATTCCTGAAAAGAAGCATATAAATATTCAAAGCCCTTTCATATTGTCATTCTGAGTGAAACGAAGAATCTGATCAAATTTGTGCGCATTATTAAGAAAGAGATTCCTGCCTGCGCAGGAATGACTTGGTTTATTGTTTTTTTTCAACTTGATTGGGGATCTCTATATTCCCATGTTATTCATTTCACTCAGAATGACATACTAATTTACAGTAATATTTCAAATTTAAACAAGAATCTTTATTGGTTGTACCTTGAAACAATCAAGTCATTTACTGTGTTTTTACAAAAAAAGAGTAGGTTAAAAACCTACTCTCCTTCTATCCCTTTTAAGGATATTATCTAACACTTCGGATGGGTTTTTGAACTTATTTGTAAACATCATTGCAGCAATAATGTATGGTTTGAAGCCTGCTTCCAGGTACGTTTTGATGCGATATTGTTCGAAAACATCTCCATTTACTTCACCTTCTTTACACGAAATCCCGGAAATATCTGCTGGTAAACAGTGCATATACAAAGCATCCTGATTTTTAGTTAATTTCTTTTTTTCTTCGTTGTATTCCCAATCCTTAAACTTAGCATTGTTAGCTAAACAAATTTGTTCCAGCGCCTTTAAACCTTCCGAATCAGAATTCTTAAGCAATTCTGTTCTTTGTTGCATAATGTGGAATGGTGCCCAACTTTTTGGATAAACAATATCAGCATCTTTAACTGCCTCTTCCATTGAATGACTTATTTTGAATGATCCACCACTTTTTTCTGAATTCTTTTTAGCAATTTCAACAATCTCAGGAATTAATCCATATCCTTCAGGATAAGCTAATTCAATATCCATTCCGTAACGCGACATTAATCCAATAATACCTTGTGGTACTGATAATGGTTTTCCGTAACTAGGCGAATAAGCCCAACTCATAACAATCTTTTTACCTTTCAGATTTTCTAATGAACCAAACTGCTGCTGCAAATGCATTAAATCAGCCATCGATTGTGTTGGGTGATCCATATCGCATTGTAAATTCACAATACCCGGGCGATTTGGTAAAACTCCATTTGCAAATCCTTCATCAAGTGCATCTCCAACTTCACGCATGTATTTATTTCCTTCGCCCAAATACATATCATCACGTATCCCTATAAAATCGGAAAGGAATGAAATCATATTTGCAGTCTCGCGAACTGTCTCGCCATGAGCTATTTGTGATTTTTCTTCATCTAAATCCTGAACAGCACAACCCAAAAGATTACTAGCCGATGCAAAAGAAAAACGTGTACGTGTTGAATTATCACGGAAATTTGATATAGATAAACCAGAATCAAAAACTGATGGAGAAATATTATTATCACGCATTTCCTTTAGGATTTCTGCAACTTCTAAGATCCCTTTTAAATCATCCCGACTTTTTTCCCAGGTAAGTAAAAAATCTTTTTTATAAAGATCAGTTTTCAGCTGACCTAACTTATTTATTTTATCTTGCAAACTCATAATATTATATTTTCAATTTTTATCTCTAATTGCTATTGATTTTTGTGATTTTTTGTGTTTTGGTGACTTCGTGGCAATATTTTTATAACAATCTGCCACTAAAACTCAAAAACACTAAATTACACTAAATTTAAATTTATATTTCATAAGCAAAAGCAGCGTAAAATGCCGATGCTATAACTAAATCATCAATAGCAACTTTCTCATTTGGAGCATGTGCCAGCACTTCATTTCCCGGACCAAATCCAATAGTTGGAATACCGTAAACTCCATTGGTCATAATACCATTGGTTGAGAATGTCCATTTATCAATGTTAACATCCTTATTAAACAAGTTTTTGAATGAACGAACGCCAGTTTGAACAATTTCATGATCTTCAGGCATTTTCCATGTTGGATAATATTTCTCCATACCATATTCCAGTCCTGTATATGCTTTTTCCAGATAATTCAGCACTTCGACCTTTGCGTTCATTCCTTTAATTAGTTCTTCTATTTCTGCAACAGCTGATTCTTTGGTTTCTCCCCATGTTAAGCGGCGATCAAGGTGAATACGAGCATAATCAGAAACTGCACATAAAGAAGGACTTCCGGAAATAATCTCAGAAATTGTTATGCTTCCTTTGCCAAGAAACTCATCAAACTTTAATCTTTCGTGTAGTTTTTCAATTTCCAAAGCTGTTTTCGAAGCCATATAAATAGCATTTTTCCCCCGCTCAGGAGCTGAACCATGCGATGACACACCATAAAAATGAACATGCATCTCCATACGTCCACGATGACCACGGTATATATTTAAATTTGTTGGCTCTGTGCTTATTACAAAATCAGGTTTAATTTTATCTTCTTCAACAATATATTTCCAGCATAAACCATCACAATCTTCTTCTATTACACTTCCTACAAAATATATAGTAAGATCTTTATCGAAACCTAATTCCTTCAAAATTCTACCCGTAGTAACAAATGCCGCTGGTCCGCCTTCCTGATCAACAGTTCCACGACCATGAACAAAACCATCTTTTATTTCGCCACCAAGAGGATTAAAATCCCAGTTATCCATATTACCCATATCAACAGTGTCCATATGTCCATCGATTGCAAGAATTTTCTTTCCGTTTCCAATTCTGCCAATTACATTCCCTAAACCATCAATTCTAACTTCGTCAAAACCGGCTTCTTCCATTTGCCTTTTAAGTTCCAGTTGAACTTCTTCTTCACCTAAACTGAGTGATTTGATTTGTACTAATTTTGATAAGTTTTCTGCAGTATAATCACGATACTTTTCTGATAATTCATTAATTTTTTGAAAGATATTTTCCATTCTATTTTCGTTCTAATTATTCAATTGCTAAAGTTATGTTTTTTATTTATTTTTTTAATATCACAGGATATATTTACAGAGCCAATCAATAAAAATGGAATATTTCAACATCTTTTAATTTATTATAAGGATTTTATTCTACATTAAACTATCATTACAGCAAATATTATAATTCACATTTTAGCAGATTGATTTTAGTCGATATTTTTTGATATTTTTGATATTTTAGTCATTTTAGTTCATTTTTAAATAACTTTACAAATCAATTAAAATAGATAAAGTATGGAAATCTGGAGTTTTATTCAAGAAGAATTATCGGAAAATAATAATGTGATGCTTATTACTGTTGTTGAGCGAACCGGAAGTAGTCCCGGCATTGTCGGATTTAAAATGGCAGTTTCGGAAACCGGTGCTATGACAGGTTCTATTGGTGGTGGTGTAATGGAATACAACATGGTTGAACTGGCTAAAAAAGAAGCTAAAAACGGAAATCTAAAGGCATTTGTTAAAAGACAAGTTCATGATACTAATGCTGAAAAAGATAAATCGGGTTTAATATGTTCAGGAGAACAAACACATGCTTTCATTCCTTTGGATAAATCAAAAATTGATATCATTAACCGGATTTTAGTAAAACTTGACATTGGAGAAAACGGTGTATTAAGTTTAAATCAGGATGGAATATCTTTTGACGAGAATAAAACTTTACCGGATGAAATTAATTACCGGATTAATGATGAAAACAACTGGGAATACACAGAGCAATTAGGTTTAAAAGATACCGTTTACATTTTTGGTGCCGGGCATGTTAGTTTACCGTTAAGTCAGATTCTTAGAGTTCTTGATTTTAAAGTTGTTGTTCTTGATGACAGAAAAGACCTGTCAACCTTCGATAATAATGTGTACGCTCATCAAAAACGAATTGTTGATTATAAAAACATAACAGATATTGTACCTGATGACGAGCATAGCTTTGCAGTAATAATGACTGTTGCACATAAGAGTGATACAATTGTTTTAAAACAATTAGTTTCAAAAAATTTAAAATACCTTGGAATGATCGGTAGTAAAACCAAAATAAAAACCATCTACGAAAACCTGATAAAAGAAGGTGTAAAGGAAGCGGATCTGGCTAAAGTAGATGCACCAATCGGCTTATCCATAAACAGTAAAACAACAGCGGAAATAGCCATTAGTATTGCTGCTAAAATTATTCAGGTTAAGAATTGTTGATAAGTGTGTTAATAGAATTTTATGTTTTCTATTTTTTGTTTTTAAGTTTTATGTACATTTGCTCAGAATATGAGTTTTGATATTTAAATAACCGTGATAAAAATATTTAAAGACAAAATAAAGTCAGCAGAACAAAATATTAGGGTCAATTGACCCCGAAAAACAGGTTTCTTTTTAGAAACCTGTTTTTTTTGTGCAATAGTGAACGATTATGATTTTTCTAGTATTTAGTATTCTTTCATCAGCCGCGATTTATATAATCTTCAAATACCTTGACAGATTTAAAATCAACACTTTCAATGTTATCATTATTAATTATGTTACTGCGACTATTTTAGGATTATTACTTACAAATACCCAAGTTGATATTTTCTCAATCTACAAAAATGCATGGTTCCCCTACTCTATAATTATCGGAGTTTTATTTATCATGACGTTTGTGCTTATTGCCAAATCATCGCAAATTGTTGGAATTGCAATTACTTCGGTTTCAAATAAAATGTCGGTTATAATTCCTATTGCAGTTTCAATTATTATTGATCCCTTAGATGTTTTAACCAATCTTAAGGCAATTGGAATTATTATGGCAATACTGGCAGTATTCCTTTCTGTATATCGTAAACGTAAAGTAGAATTCGATCCAAGAAATATTTATTTACCTATTATCCTGTTTTTAAGTATGGGACTTGTAGATTCCATAGTTAAATATGCACAACATTATTATGTTGCAGATGATATATTACCATTGTTTACGGTTATTCTATTTGCAATGTCTGCAATATCAGGATTAGTTACAAAGTTTTTACGAAAAACATCATTTAAGGAATTATTAGATATAAAGATTTTATTGTGGGGAATTGGATTAGGAATAAGTAATTACGGTTCAATATACTTTCTGATTAAAGCTTTAAATCATAAAAATAGTTTAGGAGGCACATTGGATGGTTCTATTGTTTTTGGAATTAACAATTTGGGTGTAATTGCTTTATCTGTTATTATTGGATTAATTGTATTTAAAGAAAAATTTCTGAAAATTAACTGGGTAGGAATAATAATATCATTAATTGCAATCTATATTTTATCGAAAACGTAAATGGCAGAATTTATAGATGAGTATTTGACAATAAGTAAACCATCAGAAGGTTTATTTAAAGACCGCGGGAGTAAATTTCTTGCCTTTGCTTATCCTGTATCATCAGAAGAAGAGATTAAGGGAATACAGGAAAAACTGCGTAGTGATTATCACGATGCTCGCCATCACTGTTATGCATACATGCTTGGGCTCAAAAAAGAAATTTACCGTATAAATGATGACGGAGAACCTTCGAGCACAGCAGGAAAACCAATTTTAGGGCAAATAAAATCTTTTAATTTAACCAACATACTAATTGTTGTAATACGCTATTTTGGTGGCACTAAACTAGGTGTTGGCGGATTAATCAATGCATACAAAACAGCATCAGAAGAAGCATTAAAAAGTGCCAAAATCATTAAAAAAACATTGCACGATATTTATGAATTAAAGTTTGAATATCCTGCCATGAACGATATTATGCGAATCTTAAAAGAAGAAAATATTGAACAAGTAGATCAGAAATTTGATCTCTCCTGCTCCGTTTCAATTAGTTTACGAAAAGCAGACACGGAAAAGGTTTTTAGCAAGTTTGACAGGATAGAAAATTTGAAAATTGAATTTAAAGAGACAAGATGAGAGTTTCAAGTTTCAGTTTATAGGTTTGAAATCTGAAATCTGAAACAATAATCATAAAAATTAAAAAAGGAAAATATGGATTAATATCACAAGAAAGTATAAAAAGATAAAATTTAAATTAAGTACAACTAATAAAACTCGGATTAATGGAAAACAATCATTTAGTTTCAATCACAGATTATTCGAAAGAAGAGATCTTTAAAATCCTTGATCTTGCAGCTGATTTCGAAAAAAATCCAAATCAAAACCTTTTGGATAATAAGGTAATTGCAACATTATTTTTCGAACCTTCAACTCGTACACGTTTAAGTTTCGAGAGTGCAATTAGCCGTCTTGGAGGAAAATTCATTGGATTTACTGACTCCAGCTCATCAAGTGTTTCTAAAGGAGAATCGCTAAAAGACACTATCATGACAGTTGCGAATTACAGCGACATGATTATTATGCGTCACCCGATTGAGGGAAGTGCACGCTGGGCAAGTGAAGTATCGCGTGTGCCAATTGTAAATGCCGGTGATGGTGCAAATCAACATCCAACACAAACACTATTGGATTTATATTCAATCAGAAAAACTCAGGGAACACTTGATAATCTGAATGTATATTTTGTTGGTGATTTAAAATATGGTAGAACAGTACACTCTCTGCTCCAGGCAATGTCGATGTTTAATACTACTTTCAATTTTATTTCACCGGAAGAGTTAAAAATCCCGGATGAATACAAGTTATTTTTGGATAAAAAAGGATTAAAGTATTACGAGCACAGAGATTTCTCTGATATAATCTCTCATGCAGATATTATTTATATGACTCGTATACAGAGAGAAAGATTCTCTGACCCTATGGAATATGAGAAAACTAAAAACTCTTATGTTCTAAAGAACAATATGCTTGAAAATACAAAACCAAACATGAAGGTTTTGCATCCATTACCAAGAGTAAATGAGATTCATACTAACGTGGATGAAAATGAGAAAGCATATTACTTTACACAAGCATTAAATGGTGTTTATACTCGTCAGGCTATTATCACTCATATTTTAGGACTTAAAAAATAATAAATCATGGAAATGAACGATAAAAAATTACAGGTAAGTGCAATAAAAAACGGTACGGTAATCGACCATATTCCTGCAAGTAGCCTTTTTAAAGTTATAAATATACTTGGATTAGATAAGATTGAAACCCAAATGACTGTTGGGTCTAACTTTGAAAGTAAGAAACTTGGTTTAAAAGCAATTATTAAAATAACTGATGTATTTTTTATAGATGACGATATTAATAAAATAGCTTTAGTAGCTCCCGAAGCCAAACTTAATATAATTAAAAATTACAAAGTAGTTGAAAAGAAAGTAGTTGAAGTTCCTGATAATATTAAAGGAATTGCGAAATGTGGTAATCCGAAATGTATTACAAATCACGAAGGTATTGTACCTAAATTTACTGTAGTAAATAAAAAGAAGGTGGCCATAAAATGTCATTATTGCGAAAAGATCACCGACTCAGAGCATATGAAGATTTTTTAAGTATTTTATTTATTTATTCCAGACCTAACAGGTTTTAAAAACCTGTTAGGTCTCCTAATTAAAAAGACCAATCAAATATTAAAACTCTGACTGGCTTATTATAGATTGTTTTTGGATTTTCATCTCAGAAAAGGACATCAGACATTCCTGTTTGATGAGATATTAGCAACAGGCAAGAATACCTGTTGTACTGTGAAACTATCGTATTCTATCCATACTCCTGATTAACGCTTCATCTTTTCCTATTGCTCTTATAGCTAAATAAGTCAATACTGCTGCTACAAACGGGAAAATAGATATTATCTCATAACTAACAATACCATTTAATTGTTTCGAGAAATTTTGAATATAATAATAATTCAATCCTAAGTATCCTATCATTAAAATAATATTAAACAAATTAAAACGCATTTGGATTATGCGCTTTTTAAATAGAAAAACACTTATAAATGATATTAAAACTATAATTACCAATAAAATAATTCGTGGAATAGTTAATAAGTATAATCCATCCTCATTTTCAATCGCAAGTCCATCATACTTAAATATAAACAACTGCCCATCAGCTCCAAGAAGTTCTGCAACAGGATGAAAAAAAATTGATCCTAATAAAAACGTAGCAACTAACAAATATATCGATTGAATTCTCTGAATCATAACACTTTAATCAATAAAATTCTTAAACCTTGTTAATTTTTCACAAAACTAGAGCTTTTTAATTACTAAACAACTGAAAACTTTCATTTTATCCTGACAAAGTTTATATTAATGAATTTACGATTTAAAATTTGAAAGTTTTAGTAATTTATTAATGAATGGAATGTTGTAATAATGGAAATATGAAAAACTGGAATTTAATAAAATACTTTGAACCCAAGAATAACTAACCTAATAAAACACAACACTCATCATTACTAACATGAGATCGCTTCGTTTAGTTCCAGTATTCCATAAATCCATACTTCCATCATAAAAAATAAATACTGAACTCAATTATTAAATTACAAAACCAGTTTTAAAGCAATATTTCATTCATAGATTTTCTAAATCGTTTTTTAGATTCTCGCTCTTTCAAATCATCCGGAAATAATTCGACATCACCCTTATAACCAATTGCCATAACAGCTATAGGCTCATATTCTTCGCCAAGTTCAAAAAACTCTCTGGCTTTGTCTTTGCTATATCCACCCATCTGATGTGTATATAAACCCAAGGATGTAGCTTGTGCCAGTAAATTACCGACAGCCATTCCCGTGTCATACTGTGCAAAATGATTGGGTTTTCCGGTTACTGTAGAGTTTTTTAAAGCTACACTTAAAACCAAAACCGGAGCATATTTAGCCCAATACCGGTTTGCTTCAACCAGGCAATCAAAAAGCTTTTGATAGTTTTCATCTTTGTTCTTCACTCCTACTACAAATCTCCATGGTTGCTCATTAAAAGCTGATGGTGCCCAACGAGCAGCTTCAAATAATGAAGCCAGTTTTTCATCTTCTATTTGTTTCGGCGAGAAAATTACTGAACTATATCTATCACGAATTACTTGATGTATATTTATCATAGTATACATTTTTAATATAATAATACAAACACCAAGTTAATAAAAGTGTTCAACATTTAAAAAATACGTGAAGAATCCACCCTCTAAGAAAGAGGCTTTAATATGAGCCCAAAGGGCTCTAAAAAATGATACTGGATTTATGGAATACTGGAATATTGGAGTTTGTAAACTTCCTTGATAAGCACATCATTCCATTATTCCAACGTTCCATAAGATTAAGACTTAGCCAAATAAACATAACCATGTCCTAAGGACGTGAATTTTCAAATTAGATTAAAATATGTTATATAATATCAGATGTTTAAAGAAAATCTTCGTTTAAGGTTTGATTATCAGGAAATGATTTCTTAGAATTGTAGGCTGAAGGAAAAATCTATAATAAATATATAACAATTTAAAAATCAAAGTTATGACAAAAATGACAAGTCAGGATTACATCAACAGAGAAGATAAATATGGCGCACATAATTATCATCCACTTCCTGTTGTATTAGAAAAAGGAGAAGGCGTTTATGTTTGGGACACAGATGGAAAACAATATTATGATTTTTTGTCGGCATATTCGGCAGTTAACCAGGGTCACTGCCATCCAAAAATTGTAAACGCAATGACCGAACAGGCTAAAAAACTTACCTTAACTTCCAGAGCTTTTTATAACAGTGTTTTAGGTGAATATGAAGAATATATAACTAAATATTTTGGTTTTGATAAGGTATTACCAATGAATACTGGTGCTGAAGCAGACGAAACTGCTATCAAACTTGCTCGTAAGTGGGGTTATAAAGTGAAAGGTATTCCTCAAAATCAGGCAAAAATCATTGTTTGTAATGAAAACTTTCACGGCAGAACCATTACCATTATTTCAATGTCAACAGACCCTGATGCATATAATGATTATGGACCATATACACCAGGTTTTGTAAAAATTCCTTACAATGATATTGAAGCATTAGAAAAAGAATTACAAGATCCAAATGTTGCTGCTTTTCTTGTTGAACCTATTCAGGGAGAAGCTGGTGTTTATGTTCCGGAAGATGGTTATTTAAAGAAATCATATGATCTGTGTAAAAAGCACAATGTTCTTTTTATTGCAGATGAAGTACAAACTGGTATTGCACGTACTGGTAAAATGTTAGCCTGCGATCACGAAGGAGTTAAACCGGACATTTTAATTCTGGGTAAAGCTATTTCAGGTGGAGTATATCCTGTGTCTGTTGTTTTAGCTAACGATGACATTATGCTTACTATTAAGCCCGGAGAACATGGTTCTACTTTTGGAGGAAATCCAGTTGCCAGTAAAGTTGCAATGGCTGCTTTAGATGTAATTAAAGATGAGAAATTAGAAGAAAACGCTGAGCGTTTAGGAAAAATATTCCGTGATGAATTCAATAGCATTGATTCTGAAATGATTGAATTAGTTCGTGGTAAAGGTTTGTTAAATGCAGTTGTTATTAAAAATAAAGAAGGTAAAACTGCATGGGATGTTTGTGTCGCTATGGCCGAAAATGGAGTTTTAGCTAAACCAACCCATGGTAATATTATCCGTTTTGCTCCACCATTGGTAATCACCGAAGAGCAATTACGCGATGCTATGAATAAGATTAAAGAAGTATTTAAAAAATTCGAATAATTTTATCGATTATCCTGCCCGTCCGGCAGGCGGGCATTAAACTTTTTATAACTAAAGCTGTCTCAACCAATATAATTGAGCAGCTTTTTTTATATTCACCGCTCAAAATAAAATTTATTAATTAAATCAATTATAAAATGAAATTTGTATTAACATTAAAATTTGCTTTAATAGCAATTATTGGTATGACATTAACAACTGCTTGTAATCAACAAAAAGTTGATGAAAAGATTACATTAGAAGTAAGTTCAATTGACATTTTAGTAGATCCGGCTCAAGATTTTTATCATTATGCAAATAATGGCTGGATGAAAAACAACCCGCTCCCTGATGATGAAAGTCGTTATGGTTCTTTTGATCAATTGGGTAAAGAAACCAGCATGAAGGTTCAAACTTTATTGGAAGAACTTGCTAATGGTAAATACGAAAAAGGAACTAACGAACAAAAGATTGGTGATTTCTATGCAATAGGAATGGATTCAGCCAAAATAGAAGAACAAGGATTAACTCCGTTAAAACCTGAGTTTGATCGAATTGCATCAATCAACACTATTGAAGATGTACAAAATCAATTAGCACATTTTCATATGCACGGTATTGGATCTGTTTTTGGATTTTTCGGATCAATTGATATTAAAAATAGTGAAATGAATATTGCTCACCTTAGTCAGGGTGGTCTTGGAATGTCAGATAGAGATTATTATTTAAATGATGATCCCCGCTCGAAAGAAATACGTGAAGCATATATTTTACATCTCGAAAAAATGATGGTATTAAGTGGTATTTCAGAAGAAGAAGCAAAACCTAGAGCTGAAACTATAATGGAAATAGAAACCCGGTTAGCTGAAGCATCATTCACAAGATTAGAAAACAGAAATCCACATGCTACTTATAACAAAAAAACTCAGGACGAAATAAAAGAATTGTATTCAAACTTTAACTGGGATACATACTTAGCAAATTCAAATCTTAAATACGATGGTGAAATTAATGTACGTCAACCAAAGTTCTTTGATGAAGTAAATAACATGATGTCAGAAATTCCTGTTGAAGATTGGAAAGCCTATTTTTACTGGAATCTATTAAATACTACAGCAAATTACTTATCAAACGAGTTTCAGGAACAAAACTTTTATTTCTATGGAAAAACAATGAGAGGAAGTGAGAAGATGCGTCCTCGCTGGAGAAGGGTACTTGGAACAACAAATGGCGCATTAGGTGATGCTATTGGCCAAAAATTCTCTGAAAAATACTTCCCTGCCGAAGCCAAAGAAAGAATGGTTATATTAGTTGAAAACTTAAGAATTGCTCTTGGTCAGAGAATTGATAATCTTGAATGGATGAGTGAAGAGACAAAGCTTAAAGCTAATGACAAATTAGTTTCAATGAATGTAAAAATTGGTTATCCTGATGTATGGAAAGATTTTTCAAACCTTGAGGTCGATCAAGAAGTGTTTGTTCTAAATGTGTTAACTGCAAACAGATTTTGGAAAGAAGACAATTTAAATGAAATTGGAAAACCTGTTGATAAAACTAAATGGTTTTTTCCTGCCCATACTGTAAATGCATATTATGCTCCATCATTAAACGAAATTTGTTTCCCGGCAGGTATTTTACAGCCACCTTTCTTCTATCTTGATGGTGATGATGCAATTAATTATGGAGCTATTGGTGCAGTTATTGGCCACGAAATGTCGCATGGTTTCGATGATAAAGGAAGATTATATGATAAAGAAGGTAATTTAACAAACTGGTGGACTGATGATGATTCTGAACATTTTAATGCCAGAACTCAAGTATTGGTTGATCAATTTGATGCTATTATTGTTATAGATACCATACATGCTAATGGGGAATTATCCCTTGGTGAAAACATTGCTGATTTAGGTGGATTGAATATTTCTTATACTGCATTACAAAATGCACAAAAAGAAAATCCACAAGTTGAATTAATTGAAGGATATACTTCTGATCAACGATTTTTCTTAAGCTGGGCAAGAGTTTGGGCACAGAATACTCGTGATAAGGAAATTATTCGCCGCACAAAAGAAGATGTTCATTCGTTAGGAATAAACCGTGTAAACGGGCCTGTTGCTAATATGCCGGAATTCCATGCTGCTTTTGGTGTTGAAGAAGGCGATGATTTGTATATTTCTGAGAAAGAAAGAGCATCTATTTGGTAAGACTTACATATATTAGACCTTAAGGTTTTGTAAACCTTAAGGTCTGATAAAATTATTCAATTACCAGATCTTTTATATATTCCCATTCGTGCTTTTTATTATGGTAATCAATAAAATTACCAGTAGTATCGAAAAAACCTATAAGTTTATCCCTTTTTAGCTTAGTAGGTTTTAATGATATTACCGACCCATATGATGACCATGGATAATCTTGCAAACGCTCACAAAAACCATGATGTACAGGGTTGTTATGTATATAATGCACTAAATTTTTAAAATATTTATTCGAAGTAATTTCAATTCTATTAAAAGGGCTTACAAACAAAGGTCCGTAACGCTCATATCTTTTATTAAACGATTTAGTATATGCATTAAACAAATTAGAAAAATATTGATGTAACGGTTTACTTGTTTTAGTAGTATTTGTTTTAATCAATATATGAAAATGATTCCCTAATAACACCCATGCATAAGTCTCAGCAATAGGATCAATATATTTCTCATATAATCTAAGGAAATGGGCGTAATTTTCATTTTCACGAAATATATTTTCGTCTTGCCTGCCTTTATTGTAAATGTGGTAATATTTTCCTTTTTCAAGAAATGTCTGTTTCATTTAATATTTTTCACTTTTACTTACTAGACCTTAAGGCTTTATAAACCTTAAGGTCTGATATATTAATTACTTCTTTGAATAATAATTCTCTTTTATAATATAATCTCCTTCCCAATATTGAACTGCTACTTCTTCAAGTTTTATCTTATTGCCATTCTTAAATTTTATATTTATCCAAAACTCAACCATCGTAATAGCTCTCTTTTCATCAGATGTAATAGTTTTTACTCCACCACCCATTACTTCCTGTATTTCTTTTAAGAATTTCTTATCATAATCCCGGGCTTCTTCAATACCTTTTCGTTCTTTTCCATCATCGGCAATTATAATTACATTTTCGTGATAATATTTATCTAAAGCATCTAAAAGCTTACCTTCTTCAATCATTTTAAATAATGCTTTTGCTTTTTGATAGTAACTCATAATTGTAATATAATTATTTGACAGTTAAATATACAATAAAACCGCCATATAGGCGGTTTTATATATCAAAAATTTGATTTTAATAATTAAATACTTCTTCAAGTGTTAATTCCTGAATCTTACCATATTTAGATAACATTTTAAAATCAATTAAATTCTTATTTCCAAGTACCAGGATATTGTACTTATTGCCCTTAATTGTTTCGTCAAAGAATTGCTTTAATTCCGGCAATGTGAAATCTTCAACCTTATTATAAACATCTTTTCTATAATCATAATCTATTCCCAGATCCTGATTACGTATATATGTCCAGAAAATATCATCTTTTATAATACGTTGAGTATTTAACTGTTTAATAATAGCTTTTTTAGATGCATCAAATGATTTTTCCGACTCCGGCATGTTATTCAATAATTCATTGAATTTATCTAAAGCTGCTTTTATTTTATCAGGCTGAGTGCCAATAAATCCAAACACATAATTTGATTTATCAAACTTTCGTGGAATTGAATAACTTGCAAATGCTGAATATGCCAATCCACGAGCTTCGCGCATTTCCTGGAAAACAATAGATGACATCGAACCACCAAAATATTCGTTAAACATTTTAATTTCAGGAAGTTTAGCAGCATCAAACTTAGAATCTTTTGATAACAATACAATTTGTGCCTGAATCATATCATAATCGCAGAAAAATACTTTAGTATCATTAACATCTAATTCCGGAAACTTCTTTGGTTCTTTTATGTCATTAAATTCTTTTTTTACATCATGATGCGCTAATAAAACAGTCTTAAGTTCTTCTGTCTTACGAGGACCATAATATACAACCTTGTGCTTATAATTTGTAATATTTTTAATTTCCCCTGTAAGTTGTTCAGGATCCAAATTTTTTAATTCATCCTCAGGTAAAATATTGGTATATGGCGACTCTTCTCCATACTTAGCATAATTGTACATTCCACTCCAAAGGATATTTCGTTTGTCCAATTTTGCATCAGCTCTTTTTTTCAGAATTCCATCAACAAATTTATTATATGATTCCTTATCAGCTTTTGGTTCTGCTAAAACATGTTCTAAAAGTTCAATACCCTTATCCATGTTTTCATCTAAGCCATTTATGGTAATATAGCATCTTTCGTCACTTGAAAATACTCTAAACCTTATACCTATTTTATAAAATTCCTTACTTAACTCATCAAGAGAATACTTTTCGGTACCAATATATTTTAAATAATCTACAGCAAGAGGTAATGTCTTGCTATGATTTTTACCCATATCAATTATATAGTAAATACTTGAATAATCATTTTTTGGATTATGAGTATAAAAGTATTCAACTCCTTCAGCCAGGTTTTCTTTTTGAATATCTTTTTCAAAATCCAGAAAAACAGGTTTTAAATCTTCAATTTCTGTAGCTTTTAAGGCAGCTAAAAATTCAGATTCTTTATCTCTGTTTACATCAAAAGGTGAAATAGGTGGCTTTTCAACCATCATTTTATCTTTGTTTTCACCATTTCTTTTATAAATAACTACATAATTATCTTTGAAAAATTCATTAGCAAACTGAACCAATTCTTCTTTTGTAATTTTCTCTAAGTCATCAATTTCCTTAACTACATCTAACCAGTCTTTTTGAGCGATAAACGCATTCATAAAAGTAAATACGCCCCAATTTGACTCATTTTGTTTTAATTCATTTAATTTCAGGTTATTTATAACAGCTTCAATTAACCAATCTTCAAACTCCCCATTTTTAATTTTTTCGATTTCAGCTAATAATAACTCTTTAACTTCTTCAAGTGTTTGGTCTTGTCGTGCATAACCATTTAATGAAAAAATTCCGTAATCATTCATTGCATTAAAACCACTTCCTGCCTTTAGAACTTTTTGACTTTTTACTAAATCCAAATCAATTAAGCCTGCTTCCGAGTTATTTAAAATCATATCAATTAAACGCAAGTACATTGCATCTTTTGATTTATTATTTTTTGATCTGTATGCAATATTTATAAACTCTTTATCAGGGCCAAATACATCTTTCTCTGCAACTTCAGCAATTTCTTTTTCAGGTTCAAAAGTGAATTCAGGTAAATCGGGGTTTGTTGGGAAACCACCCCATTCATCGTTAATCATTTTTATGGTTTCTTCAAAATTAAGATCACCCATTAAACAAATGGCCATATTATTTGCTACATAATAAGTCTCTTTAAAATTCTGAATGTTAACCATTGAAGGATTTTTTATATGTTCACCAAGCCCAATTACTTTAACTCCATAAGGATGATTTGGAAATAATGCTTTAAACATTGCATTATAGGCGTTGCTATAATCATTATCCTGATACATATTAAACTCTTCATAAACAGTTTCAAGCTCGGTATGGAATAATCGCATAACAGGATCCTGAAAACGTTCTCTTTCAACTTTCAACCATCTTCCCAACTCATTTGATGGCACTTCGTTCATATATGTTGTTGTTTCGTAACTTGTAAAAGCATTTGTGTATCGTGCTCCCAGTAAGGAAACGGCTTTGACATATTCACTTGCAACACAATATGTCGAAGCAACAAGTGATATGCTATCTATTTGTTCATAAATTTTAGCTTTTTCAACAGGATCTTCAATGTTCATTCTTTTTTCAAAAAGATCAGATATTTGAGCGATTAATTTGCTTTCTTCTTCCCAGTTAAGAGTTCCTAATTCGTCTGTTCCCTTAAACATTATATGCTCAAAATAATGAGCCAAACCGGTAGTTTCTCTTGGATCGTTCTTTGATCCGGCTCTCACACTAATTAAAGTCATAACCTTAGGTTGATCCTGATTCTGTGCAAGATATACTTTCAAGCCATTGTCTAATGTATAAATTCTGGCCTTTAACGGATCACCTTTTACTGTTTCATAGTTAAATCCGTTAGCATCAGTTTTGTTAATTGTTTTATAAGTGCCTGATTCCTGACAACTGAAAAGAAAGGAAATAATTACAAGGCTTAAAATTTTAATAAAATTAAATTTCATTTTCAAAATTTTTAGGTTAATTAATAGGATTAATAAAAGTAACGATTTATTATAAAATTACCAACGTAAATTTTAATAGATTATTATAAAATAACTCTTTACGTATACATAATTTTTTTTAAGGCATAAAAAAACCGCCATCAGGCGGTTCAATTATATTTTTATTTCCAAAGTTTATATTTGTAATCTGCTCTTGAAAGGAAGGAATGTCATGAAATCTGCATGATGCACAAGATAAGCTTCGGTTGTACGTTTTACCATATCTCCTTCGCCCGCATGTGTAGCAATAATATGACAAACCTCGGCAGGTACACCACATTCTTCGGCAATAGAAACTCCTGAAAACGGATGTCGTAAATACTTACCATAACTCCCCTGAACAGACTTACCGTCAACCATTTCGTATTCTAACAATTTACCTACATCAGCAAGAATTGCACCTGCAATAACCACATCCATATTTACAGGCAAATCATCTTTAAAAAATTCGTTACATTTATTACCTGCATCGCGGGCAATATGCACAACAGCACGCTTATGTGCCATAAAAGTTACTTTTACAGGAACTAATAATGTAAAAGGAATAGTCTGAAGATCTTCAACTGTTAAAACACTTCGCTCTAAAGCTAATTCCCATGTTTTTGCAGTTTGCTCTCTTAAATTTTCATCCTGAATCCATTCCAGTTCAGGCCATAATTCTAATACCTTTGCATTCATATAATTGTAGTTTAAGTTTTTAGGGTTAAAAAAAGAGGATGCACTTTTAAATACACCCTCTTTGTAATTATATAATTATGCTAATTTAGCAATAATAGCATCAGCCATTTGCTGAGTAGAAGCAGCTCCTTTTTCAACAACGTCCGGACGACCAGTCATTTTCATCATATCGTAAGTACGAACTTTACCTTCTGCAATAACTTCAGCCGTTGCTTTACCTATTTTTTCAGCAATTTCTTTTTCTCCAATAAAATCTAACATAGCACATGCTGATACAATCATAGCAATTGGATTAACAATTGAAGTTTCGTAATCGGCATATTTAGGAGCAGATCCATGAGTAGGTTCAAAAACAGCTAAACCTGAATCAGGGTTCATTTGTGCACTTGATGCAAATCCTAAGCCGCCAATTAATCCGGCAAAACCATCGGAAACAATGTCGCCAAACATGTTGCCTGCTACAATTACTCCGTAATTTTCAGGATTCTTAGTAAGCCACATCATTTGTGCATCAATATTTGTATTCCAAAGTTCAATATTAGGGAAATCAGCTTTTTGAATTTGTTGAGCCATTTTATACATCATTCCTGATGTTTCCCTTATCACATTTGGTTTTTCACAAAGAGTAACAGATTTATATCCATTATCTTTTGCATAATTGAATGCAGCTCTTAAGATTCTTTCAGTAGCTTTTTTTGTAAAGATACGAGTCGAAACAGAAATCTCCTCACGTGGAGTTTTACCAAAATTCTTAACAAATTTAGGATGTGTCATCAATGCGTAATAAACAGTGTCAGAAGGATTACTCCACTCAACACCTCCATATAAACCTTCAGTATTCTGGCGGAATATTATAGCATCAATTTCCGGCTCTTCGATTGTATCATTAGGTCCTCGTCGAATAAAATTAAGAGGGTTTCCCTTGTATGTTCTACACGGACGCATACAAATATCCAAACCAAAGTGCTGACGTAAACCAACAATTGGGCTTGAATAAACTAATCCTTTATCTTGTAATTCAGGAATTAGTTCGGTTGCAGCTTCATCTTTTGGTTTCGAGGTTATTGCTCCGAATAAGCCAATTTTATGTTTTTCAAGTAAATCAAGTGTTCGTTGTGGAAGAGGGTTTCCCTCTTTACACCAGAATTCCCATCCGATATCACCTTCAACATAATCGGCTTCAAAGCCAGCAGCTTCCAAAACTCGTATTGTTTCTTCTAAAACTACTTTTCCGATACCATCGCCGGGCATCTTAACTATTGTCCTTTTTGCCATGTTAACTTTTTTTTGATTTAGTTATAAATTTAAATTAAGACACCGTAAAAATAGAATAAAAATTATTCAAACAAAATGATATATATAATTTTAGATAATAACTTTTTAAACGTCATATTAAAACAAATTACATCTTAACACATTCAGGCATTTTAAATTGTTTTGCAAAATAATATTTGAAATTAATTTCATTTTTTTTGTGTGTTTTAGATTGTTTTGTATGTTTACAAAAAATAATTTTAAATTGATTTTATAAAACAATAAATTGCTAAATAATGAAAGTACTTGAAAAATTAAACCTATCAATAGTTTGGAGTTATTTCGAAGATATTTGTCAGGTTCCGCGTCAATCTAAAAAAGAAGAAAAAATAATTCAGTTCTTATTAGATTTTGGGGGAAACAACAATCTTGAAACTAAAAAAGATAAAATAGGTAATGTTTTAATTTCAAAACCGGCAACAGCTGGAAAGGAAAACCTTAAAACCGTTGTTCTTCAAAGTCATATTGACATGGTTTGTGAAAGCAATGAAGGAACTAATCATAATTTTGATACAGACCCTATTCAGCCGGTTATTGATGGAGAATGGGTAAAAGCTAAAGGAACAACTCTGGGTGCCGATGACGGAATCGGAATTGCAGCTCAAATGGCTATTTTAACTGCAACTGACATTAACCATGGCCGTATTGAATGTTTATTTACTGTTGATGAAGAAACCGGCTTAACCGGAGCTTTTGCTTTACAACCAGGATTTTTTGAAGGCAAAATCCTCATAAATCTTGATTCTGAAGATGAAGGTGAATTATTTATAGGGTGTGCAGGAGGAATAGATACACTTGCAACATTTGAGTATGAGCAGGAAAAAGTTCCCGAAAATCATGTTGGAATTAAAATACGTGTTACCGGTTTAAATGGAGGACATTCCGGAGACGAAATTGATAAAGGACTTGGAAACTCAATTAAATTATTGAATCGATTCTTATGGAACAGCTGTGATAAATTTGATATTAGAATCGCTGAATTTGATGGAGGAAAAGCTCGAAATGCAATTCCACGTGAAGCTTTTGCTCATATTACGGTTCATACTGCTGAGAAAGCAGAATTGATTAAATATTTTAATGATTATGCTTCCACTGTAAAAAGCGAATTAGCTATTACTGAACCTAAATTAGAATTAATAATTGAAGATACCGACCTTCCTGACTTTGTTATTGATGAGGATGCTCAGTTTGCATTGTTAAATAGTTTATACGCTTGTCCTCATGGAGTATATGCAATGAGTAGAGAAATCGAAGGTCTGGTTGAAACATCCACGAACCTGGCATCAATAAAATTTATCAAAGAAAATCAGATATTTATTACAACAAGTCAGCGTAGTTCTGTTGATTCAGCGAAAAATAATATTGCAAGCAAGGTTGAAAGTGTATTTCGTTTAGCCGGGGCAAAAGTTAAACATGGCGATGGATATCCTGGCTGGCGACCAAATACAAACTCCGATATTATGAAGATTACTGAAAAATCTTATGAAAAACTATTCGGAGTTAAACCTGTTGTTAGAGCTATACATGCCGGTTTGGAATGTGGTCTTTTCCTTGAAAAATATCCTTATTTGGATATGATTTCTTTTGGCCCGACTATTAAGGGAGCTCATACTCCGGAAGAAAAAATTAATATTGAAACTACTGTTAAGTTCTGGGATTTGTTAATTGATGTATTAAAGAATATCCCATCGAATTAGAATATTATTATTTTTAATTAATATTGCATGTCCTGTCTGCTTATTCGTAGGCAGGATTTTTTATATGAATGTTTGTCATTCCGGAAGAAGCGAAGCAGATATCCGGAATCTATTTGTTAAAAGATTCCTGCATGCGCAGGAACGACAGGTTAAATAAAAGGCAAATGCTATTAAATATTTCAATAGACTTTTTTAAAAACGCTGACATTTATTCTCCCGGAATAATTGCAATACTTATTCTTGCAGGATTTATAGTTGGTGTAATTAATACAATTGCAGGAAGCGGTACTGTTATAACGTATTCCTTATTCATGATGCTGGGATTACCGGTAAATTTTGCTAATGGAACCATTCGTCTTGGAGTAATTATGCAAACCCTTGCATCAACATTAAATTTTAAAAAACATAATGCCTTAGATTGGAAAAAGGGATTTAAGCTGGCATTACCCGTTGTTATAGGTTCTATCGTTGGAGCACAAATTGCAGTTGAAATTAACGAAGCTGTTTTTGAAAAGATATTAGCAGGAATATTATTGATCATGCTATTCTTTATATTTTATCGTCCTGAACGTTGGATTAAGGATCAGGTTCACAAAATTCAAAGTAAGCCTACAATAATTCAGCTTTTTCTTTTTTTCTTAATTGGTTTATATGGAGGTTTTATTCATATAGGAGTTGGAATTTTTATGCTATCAGTATTGGTATTAAATGCCGGATACGATTTAGTAAAAGCCAATGCCATTAAAGTAATGATCGTATTCCTGTACAGTCCTTTTGCGCTTGCTGTGTTTATGATGAATGACCAGGTACATTACGGAATAGGACTGATCGCAGCCATTGGAAATATTTTCGGTGGAATAGTCGGTTCAAAATTAGCCATCACCCGAGGGAGCAACTTTGTTCGTTGGGTATTGATGGCTGTTATTGTATTTTTTACTGCTTATCTGTTGGATATAACAGAATTATTCAAATAAAAAATTAACAACAAGCTGAATTAATTGAAGAAAATATACTACAAATCAAAGACTTCTTAGAAATCATAAATATTACCTTTTAACTATAAACCAGGGATTTAATAAATCTGTTTTATTATATATTAATGGTGTTTTCTCGTCAGCTTGTGTTACTTTGCACCCGGCTCCCAAAGCAATTGCATGTCCTGCAGCAGTATCCCATTCCATTGTTGGGGCAAAACGCGGGTATATATTTGCAATTCCCTCAGCCACCATGCAAATTTTTAATGAACTTCCTTTTGATATAAAATCAATATTGCCATGAATATCCTTAAGTTTTGATATGAACTTCTCTGTTTCTTCATTCATATGAGAACGGCTTCCAACAACCGTAAAATTATCATTTTTCAACAATAACGGTAATTTAAAGCTTATCTGAATTATTGAATTTAGATCAGAAACATTTGAATTAAAATCAACATTTATTGCTTTATAAGCACCTGTATCTTTTTCACTAAAATACAGGTCTTTTGTCACAGGCACATAAATAACACCTAATACAGGAGTATCTTTTTCAATTAAAGCGATATTAACAGTAAACTCATCATTCCGTTTAATAAATTCCTTTGTTCCATCCAGTGGGTCAACAAGCCAATAGAGATCCCAGTTTGATCTTTCCTGGTATGGAATATTTTTACCTTCTTCGCTTAATATTGGAATATTAGTTTTCAATAAATGTTCTATAATTATTTTATGCGCTTTTTGATCTGCAAGAGTTAAAGGGGAATCATCTGATTTCAGTTTAATTTCAAAATCATCTGTATTATAAACTTTTAAAATTTCTTTGCCTGCTGATAAAGCAGCATTAATTGCAAGCGTTAAATTTGTAGTCATATTAATTTATTGGCTTTTGTAAATAGAATCAATTACTTAAATAAAATACATTAAACTTAAAATTGTTACCGTAACAATCATATAAATAATGGTTAAAGGAAATCCCACCCTAAAGAAATCTTTAAAAGAATATCCCCCGGGACCATATACCATCAGGTTAGTTTGATAACCAATCGGGGTCATGAAATTTGCTGCAGCAGCAAAAGAAACAACAAGAATAAATGGCATAGGAGGTAAATTAAGATTCACCGCCATTGTCAATGAGATTGGAAATATAATAGCAACCGCCGCCTTATTCGTTATATATGCAGCTAAAATGGCAGTAATAAAATATATACCAAATAAAAGCCCGACTTTACCTAAAGGCAAAAATACAGTAATAATCAGATCAGCAATAAGGTCTGCTGCACCTGATTTTATCATTGCCGTTCCAAGTGCAAGAGATAAAGCAATTATCAGTGCTAAATTATAATCAACGGCTTTATGAAGCTCTTTAGGATTAGTTATTTTCATTGCAAGAACAACCATTATAAGAACTATTAAACCCATAAATAAAGACACTATTTTTAAAGCAGCCAATAAAATAATCAGAACAGGCCCGGCTAAAAGCGTCCAAATTTTATACGGTTCAAGTTTTTGGAAATCTTTGACTTTTGAAATGAAATAAAAATCCATTGTATGATTTGATCTACTTACAAAATCAGCTCCTGTGAATAATAATAATACGTCACCAGGTTTAATTATAATCTCTCCTATTTTACCGGAAATTTTTTCCCCATTCCGATGAACAGCTATAACCGCAGCATCAAATTTGGCTCTGAATCTTATCTCTTTAACCGTTTTATTAATCATTGACGAATTATGAGAAATAACTATTTCGACAACCTCTGTTTGCTTTTTCTTACACAACATTCCAACTGAAGGTAATCTCAATCCCAAATCGGAATTAATCATTTCTACAATAGTTTCAGTATCTCCCGCAAATATTAACAAATCATCCTGTTGTAAAATAACATTTGGCTTTACAGATGATATTTTAAATGATTTTCTAATAATTTCCACTAAAAAAAGACCTTTTAAATTTCTAAGTTCAGCCTCTTCAATTGTTTTACCAATTAATTGAGAATTTTTACGAATTTCAGCTTCAACAAGGTATTCTCTTGTATTTTCAGAAAACTCATTTAAAACATCTTCTTTTGCCGGTAAAAGTTTCTCTCCAAAAAATAACAGGTATATGAATCCAATAAAAATCATTGGTACACCAACATATGCAAAATCAAAAATATTCAGGGATTCTAATCCAGGTATAATGGTCTGATCTACAACCATACCATTGACTATAAGATTAGTAGAAGTACCAATTAATGTTGCACAACCACCTAGTATAGCAGCATAAGATAAGGGCATTAAAAATTTTGAAGGTGATATATTGTTACGTTTACACCAGCTATTAACATAAGGCATCATAACTGCTACTAAAGGCGTATTATTTAAAAAGGCAGAAAATCCGGCAATAATCAATGTCATTCGACTTAAAAACCCACGATAACTTTTAGCTGATTTGAAAATTCTATCGAATAAAATTTCAACCAAAGCTGTTTGTCTTATAATATCACCTAACAATAATAAGAGAATAATAACTGCAATTTGCTCATTAGCAAAACCACTTAAAATTTCACGGGGAGTTAAAATTCCAAAAAAGCCTAATGTTACAGCAGCAATAACAAATGTAAAGGTAGCTCCTATCAGTTCCTTGTATAAAGAAATAAGAATAAACAAGATTACTATTAAAACTACTATTAAATCAAATGTTATCATTTTACTAAAATAAAAAAACTTTATTAAGTCAATTCCTTAATAAAGCTTTTGTGATATTTTTAAAGTCCTTTCAAATTATTGCTACCAAGTTAATACTTTAACTAACAGCAAAAATAACAATAAAGGACTTTTAGGCAAATAATATAGATTTTATTTATTAACGTTTTATTGTAAATATTTAGCTGGTCATTTCGGTAATAAAATTGTTTCCTTCAAAGGTATTACATAATTCGGAGAAGATATTACGATTATGTTTTCTTGATGTTGATACAAAGCTTTCTATTCTTGCATATATTTCTGCTCCGGTAA